>CAMLKV010000330.1 GCA_946480635.1 uncultured Flavobacterium sp. | reverse complement strand
AATATTTTAGGATTTTATGCATCTTTTTTGGCATTAATAGTGGCCATTACAGGTTTATTCTATTCATTCTTTTTCATCCAAGCAGGAATTTATTTTATCTTTTCAGGAGGAAGTACAGTATTCCCCGATTTTTCAAATATAACGACTAAAACACCTATTGAATTAAGACCTGAAACTACTTTAGACAAAATTGGAAAAAAGGTAGAAGAGCTCTATCCTACTGCTTATGGTTATTCCCTTGATTTTGGTCATAAACATATTGATGATCACGAACATCCAAATTATTCAGTTTTTGTGAAACAATTATCCTATTCTTATCACATAAACCACAGTTTAATTTTTGATGAAAATTCAGGTGAGCTTTTACATATACATGATCATAACGATAAAAATATGGGAGAAAAAGCTATAGCTGCAAACTATGATATTCATATAGGAGCTATTTTAGGATTACCTGGAAAATTTTTAGCTTTTATGTTGAGTTTAGTTTGCGCATCATTACCTATAACAGGCTTTTTAGTTTGGTTGGGCCGAAAAAATAAAAAAAGAAATAAACAATGTGTTGCAATTATTCAATCATAAACGAATCTAATCAAGGAATCTTGGTCTTTTTAAAAGGATGCAAAAAGTATCAGCTTACTTTTAAAAATTTGTGTTTTAGTTTAAATTACAATGAGCTAACTACATTACATAAATTTCTTATTAGAATTGACAGTAATTACTGGGAAAAAGAATATTCAAATTCAATTTATTCGAAAAAAATTCCAATTCCAACCTTACAAAGCAACTTTCTAATCATGATAGATGAATTTGAATTATTTGAATTGCAACATCTCACAAAACCGAAAAGCAAAAAATATTTCATTTGTTTTAAAAAGCCTATTTTTCCAATCAACTGGAATTAGACAACAAAAAAGTCCTGTTTACACAGGACTTTTTAATCTATTACGAAAAAATCTTAAAAAGATGATTTCAAAAAATATATCATGGGCAATATTGACCTTGACTTACCCATAATGTACACACTAGTACACCATTTGCATTATAGTCCCATTCACAACATCTTCTGATTGGCGCTGAACCAACAATTTTTTTTTGCTCTGCCTTGCTTAATTCTTGTGCACCAGACAGATTTGAAAGATTTTTAATCATAGTTTTTTGGTTTTTTAATTTGTAAATATTTTCTTATAATAAAATTAAATAAACCAATACATAACGATTACGGTTTTACCACAAAAATTCTTAAATTTTTAAAAAAAAGCCCATCTAATTAGATGGGCCTTACTTAATTTTTAGAAGGAATATTTTCTAATATCTCTAAAAGGAATTTCCAGAATTTTTGTGAGGATTTAATTGACGCTCTTTCATCAGGACTATGTGCTCCATGAATAGTTGGCCCAAAAGAAATCATATCCATTCCAGGATAATTTGTTCCTAAAATTCCACACTCTAAACCAGCATGGCAAGCAACAACTTTAGGTTTCTCATTGTTTTGCTTTTCGTAAATTGAAGTTAATACCTCTAAAATTTCGGATTGAACATTTGGAGTCCATCCAGGATAACTTCCTGTGAAAACAACTTCACAACCAAATAATTCATAAGCCGAACGTAAAGCATTAGCCAAATCAAACTTTGATGATTCAACCGAAGAACGAGTTAAGTTTTGAATAGAAATTTCTCCATTCTTAACCACTACTCTAGCAATATTATTTGAAGTTTCAACTAAATCTTCCATATCAGCACTCATTCTGTATACACCATTATGAGCTGCATAAATAGAACGTAAAAGACCTTCTTGAACCCCTAAATCCATCACCTTAGCTGGTAAATCAGATTTTTCAATAAGAATTTCTAATTTTGGCTCTGTAGTTTTGAATTCTGCTTTGATATCGTTGATGATTTCTTGCATATCAAAGACATAAGCTTCATCATACATTCCAGCAATAATCACTTTTGCAACACTCTCACGAGGAATTGCATTACGTAAACTACCGCCATTGATTTCAGCTACTTGTAGACCAAAATTTTCGAAACCATCAAACAACAAACGATTCATAATTTTATTGGCATTACCCAAACCTTTATGAATATCCATACCAGAGTGTCCTCCGTTTAGTCCTTTCACAGTAATTGTATATCCTACAGATCCTTCTGGAGTTTCTTCTTCATTATACTCACGAGTAGCAGTTACATCTACTCCACCAGCACATCCAATATCAATTTCATCATCTTCTTCAGTATCTAAATTCAAAAGAATTTCTCCTTTCAAAATACCTCCTTTTAAATTCAATGCACCAGTCATCCCTGTTTCTTCATCAATCGTAAATAAAGCATCGATTGCTGGATGTGGAATATCTTTACTTTCTAGAATTGCCATAATTGCTGCAACTCCAAGTCCGTTATCTGCACCAAGAGTCGTTCCCCTTGCGCGAACCCAGTCACCATCAACATACATATCAATACCTTGCTTATCAAAATCGAAAACTGTATCATTATTTTTTTGGTGAACCATATCTAAATGCCCTTGCATAACAATGGTTTTACGGTTTTCCATTCCTGGAGTAGCAGGTTTACGAATGATAACGTTTCTAATTTCGTCTTCAAAAGTCTCTAAACCTAAATTCTCTCCAAATTTCTTCATGAATTCGATAACTCTTTCTTCTTTTTTTGAAGGACGAGGTACTTCATTTAAGTCGGCAAATTTGTTCCAAAGTGCTTTTGGTTCCAAATTTCTTATTTCTTGGCTCATTTTATATTACTTTCAAATTATAAAGTGTCAAAGTTACAAAGTTTAAATTCTTTTTTGACTAATTCATATTGTATATATTTACGCATAATTTCTTTTTTTGTGAGCCGAAAATATTTTTTATCGTTGTTTTTATTGTTTCAATTGATTGGATTGAAAATACTTACTTTCTTCCCTGAGTTTATAGAAAAATATTATACAAACGGTTTATACATTCATATCTCTCATTTTTCAAGAATTATCTTTGGTAGAATTCCTTTCTCATTTGGAGATGTTATTTACATTTTAGTTATTGGATGGGCATTTTTTTGGTTTTATAAAAATCGTAAAGAAAGCTGGAAACAAAAATTATTAGCAGTAGTAAACTTCATCTCAATTTTCTATTTTTTATTTAACCTTTTATGGGCTTTTAATTACTACCGAGTTCCTTTATACCAAAAACTAAATATAAAAACTGATTATACTGATGAACAATTAATAAGCTTCACC
>CAMLKV010000329.1 GCA_946480635.1 uncultured Flavobacterium sp. | reverse complement strand
GTTACCCTAAAGGCAATTCTTGCAGGGAAATTCGCCTTAATCAAACCGGTAATAACGTTTACCGAAGGTCTTTGTGTCGCAATAATTAAGTGAATACCAATCGCACGTGCTAGTTGTGCTAAACGGGCAATCGGGATCTCAACTTCTTTACCTGCAGTCATAATCAAATCGGCAAACTCATCGACAACAAGAACTATATACGGTAAAAATCTATGTCCAGCTTCAGGATTTAACTTGCGCTGCTTGAACTTTTCGTTATATTCTTTGATATTACGAACCATCGCATCTTTTAATAAAGAATAACGGTTATCCATTTCCACACAAAGTGAATTTAATGTTGTAATTACCTTAGAATTATCTGTAATAATTGCATCCTCTACATCTGGAAGTTTTGCTAAATAATGTCTTTCAATTTTATTAAAAAGAGTTAGCTCTACTTTTTTAGGGTCAACAAGTACAAATTTAACTTCAGCTGGATGCTTCTTATACAACAAAGAAGTAAGCACTGCATTTAATCCTACCGATTTACCTTGACCAGTAGCTCCTGCCATTAACAAGTGAGGCATTTTAGCTAAATCGACAACAAAAGTTTCGTTTGAAATTGTTTTACCTAAAGCAATTGGAAGTTCCATTTCAGCTTCTTGGAATTTTGCCGAAGCTATAACTCCTTTCATAGGAACCATAGTTGGATTTTTATTTGGTACCTCAATACCAATTGTCCCTTTTCCTGGAATTGGAGCAATAATACGAATTCCTAATGCTGCAAGTGATAATGCAATATCGTCCTCTAAACTTTTAATTTTTGAAATACGAATTCCAGCTTCTGGCACAATTTCATACAATGTAACCGAAGGCCCAACAGTTGCCTTGATTTGGGCAATGTCAATTTTATAATTACGAAGTGTTTCTACAATTCGGTTTTTATTTTCTTCTAATTCCTCTTGATTGATTGTAATTCCTCCAGTACCATATTCTTTGAGCAAGTCAATAGTTGGAAACTTGTAATTTGATAATTCTAATGTTGGATCAAATTCTCCAAAATGAGAAACTAATTTGGCAGCTAAATTCTCTTCAACAATGTCTTCTTCTTCAACTTTTTCAATAACAAAATCATTTTCTTCTGATTTTACATCTTCGATTGGTTTTACAACTTCATTCTTGATTGTTGGTTCCAGAGATAATTCTGAAGCTGTTCCAATAGTTGGTTTCAATGCCTCTTTGTTTATTTCAAATTGAGAAGGAACTGTTTTAAGAACAATTTCACCTAACTCTTCATCATCTTCTTCAAAATCATTTTTGTTAGGAGTAGTTATCAAATTATCTTTTACATCATTAATCTGAAACTCTTCATCTTCATTAATCGCAAATTCTTCTAAATTATAAGCAGTCGAGGTATTTTCGGGATTTCTTTGAGTTAAATCGTCTTTAATTTCTTTTTTAGCACTCTCAAAAACTCCTTTAATTTTGTCTGGAGAAACTTTTACTTTAAAAATTAAATAAATTACGATTCCAAATATTAAAACTAATAATGTTCCCGTTTTTCCAATGTAATCTTGAGAAAACAAATTCATTTCATAACCAATTACTCCTCCTAATTCTGGCAAAAAATCGCCAAAGAATCCGAAAAGAATTGACAAAATAATGATTACAAATATGTCCCAAAACCAAGTTTTTTTAAGTTTAGAAACCGCTAAGTCTAAAACCAAATAAGCCCCAGTTAAAAAAAGAAGTCTTACAAACAAAAAAGAAGCAACACCAAAACCTTTATAAATAAAGAAATCTGATAAAAAAGCACCGAACTTGCCTAGCCAATTTTGAACTTGGGCATTTCTATTAGAAAAGTCTCCTAATTCACTTTGATCAAATTTTCCGTTAACAAAATAAGAAACAAAGGAAACGGCTAAAGCAATTGAAAGTAACACTAAAAGTATTCCAAATGTTATTTTGTGCTGCTTTGTTGGATTAAATCGACTAAATAAATTAGTCTCTTCAGGCTCTAAAGTAGATTTTTCCTTTTTACTAGACTTGGCCATTAATTTGCTCTTTTTAAACAAAAATAATCAATATTAATAATTAAACTAATCGAGGTAAATAAATAAAAAGACCTATTGCTATTGCTGTCATCGCCGCAAAGAAAACAGCTCCTGCAGCAATATCTTTAATAAAACCTATTCGTTCATGGTAATCAGGATGAATAAAATCTGCGATTTTCTCGACTGCAGTATTCAATCCTTCAATACTTAAAACTAAACCAAATGCAAAAATTTGAAACATCCATTCAGTTTTAGTAATATTAAAATAAAAACCAGCAATAATCATTAAAATAGCCAATGAAAATTGCACCATTACACTATGTTCAGTCGTAATTAGTTTTACTGCACCTTTAAATGCAAAAACCATGCTTTTTAATCTACCTGTAAAAAGCGTTTCGTCTTTTTGAAATTTCATTTTTATAAAGAAGCTAGAGCCGCTTCATAATTAGGCTCATCAACAATTTCTGGAACTAATTCTGTATATTTAACTACACCGTTTTCATCTAAAACAATTACTGCGCGAGAATGTAAACCTGCAAGAGGTCCATCAACAATAGCTAAACCATAATCATTTCCGAAAGAATTGTTTCTGAAATCTGAAAGATTAACAACGTTTTCTAAACCTTCTGCTCCACAAAAACGGTTTTGTGCAAAAGGCAAATCTCTTGAAACACAAAGTACTTTTGTATTTTCTAAAGAACTTGCTTTTTCATTAAATTTTCTCACAGATGTTGCGCATGTTCCAGTATCGATACTTGGAAAAATATTTAAGACAACTTTACTTCCTTTAAAATCTGATAAGGTAGCAACAGATAAATCTGTTTTTACTAATTGAAAGTCTTTTGCTTGAGTTCCAACTTTTGGTAACTCTCCTATTGTATTTATTGGGTTTCCTTTTAGCTTAATTTGTGCCATTTTTTAAAATTTTAGAATTCCAAAAGTAATCAAAAAAACAAAAACTTTTAGAAATCTAATCAAACTTGAATAATTAGAAGCAAAAGAAACAATTACTTAGTATAACGAATCAGTTTTTAGATTAAAAATATTAAATAACGCAAAATATTAAGAATTTTATTGCATTTTTTTCATTAACTTTGATAAGAACTAAAAAATTACTGTTATGAAAATCGCTACCATTATCGTAAGAGTCTTATTAGGACTTTTATTTATCTACGCTTCTGCTAATTTTTTTCTGAAATTATCCCCCGAACC
>CAMLKV010000328.1 GCA_946480635.1 uncultured Flavobacterium sp. | reverse complement strand
GGAAAAATCCAACAATGGAATTCATTTTGGACAACTGAAAAAAAACAGTTTGTTAAAAATAATCTGATAAGCTCGGGAAATTCTTTAGGTTTTAAACCAGAAACACATCAAAGTTTCTATGATTTACTGGATAAGAAATTTAATTCAATTGGTTTAATAGAATATGCTTCGATGAAAGCTTTGTTTTTAAACGAATTTGTTACCGAAAAAAATGGTTTTTATACTATTTCATCAGTAGCAAAAGTTTCGAATGAGCAAAGAGATACCTTCGTCAAAAAAATGGATGCTCATAAAGAGGTAATCACCATTGATCGTCAACAAATGAACGAAACCTTCTTAGGTAAACTTCGTGACGATTTTAACAGCTTGATTAATTATTCTTTTATTGCTGTTATTGTTATTCTGTTTATATTTTTCAGACGTATCGAATTGGTTATTGTAAGTGCTATTCCAATTGTTATTACTGGAGTTGTTACTGCGGGTATAATGAGTGTTTTTGATATTCAGCTTAACATTTTCAGTTTGATTGTTTGTACGTTGATTTTTGGACATGGAGTCGATTTTAGTATTTTCATGACAAGTGCTTTACAAAAGGAATATACAACAGGGAAAAATGAAATGAAAACTTATCGTATTTCAATCATTCTAGCAGCACTTACGACTATTTTAGCTATTGGAGCTTTAGTTTTTGCGAAGCATCCAGCATTAAAATCTATTTCGTCAGTATCATTAATTGGAGTTTTCGCAGCACTAATTATTACGTTTATTATTTATCCTATTTTATTCAGATTTTGCTTTTTTAATAGAGCTAAAAAGGGAAATGTCCCAGTAACAATTTTTACTTTCCTGCATTCAGTAGTTTCGTTGTTGTATTATAGTTTAGGAGGGATTTTATTATCGACTGTTGGTAGATTTTTGTTAAAAATTATTCCTGCGAATGCAGAAAAAAAGATGCTATTCTTCAGGAAAGTAATGGCAAAATTTGTGACTTCGGTTTTATATTCTAATCCTTTTGTTAAGAAACAAGTCATAAATAAAGTAGGAGAGAAGTTTGATAAACCAGCAGTTATAATTGCTAATCACACATCGGTTTTAGATACTTTGGCACTAGGAATGGTGACACATAAAATTGTGTATTTGGTAAACGATTGGGTTTACAATTCACCTATTTTTGGTAAGGCTGTTCGAGCTATGGGGTATTATCCAGTTTCACAAGGAATTGAAGGAGGTGTAGACCATCTTCGTGAAAAAATTGAACAAGGTTACTCATTAATGATTTTCCCTGAAGGAACTCGTTCAGAAGATAATGTTGTAAAACGTTTTCATAAAGGAGCATTTTTCTTGGCACAGGAATATAATTTGGATGTATTACCAATTTATATTCATGGTAATTCTGAAACTGCCCCTAAAGGCGATTTCATGATTCACAATGAAAGTATAAGTGTTGTTATTGGTGAAAGAATTAAATCTTCCGATGTATCGTTTGGAGTCGATTATACAGAAAGAACTAAAAAAATAAATAAGTTTTATCGTCAAGAGTTTTCAAAAATAAGAAGCGAGCATGAAGATGAAAACTATTTTAAAAATAAACTTTTTTCAAGCTTTTTATATAAAGAAGAAGATATAATTAAAATCGCAAAAGCAGATTTTGAAAATCGAAAATCAACTTTCTTCCAGCTTAACAAGTTCATTGCAGAAGATGCTAAAATATTGCATTTAGGGAATGATTATGGAATAACAGATTTTATGCTGGCAATTCAAGAACCAAAACGTAAAATTCAGAGTTATATCGTTGATGTTGAAAAAAGAGAAGTTGCTACAACAAATTACCTAGTTAAAAAGAGAGAAATTAAATATTTAGATTCAATAGACTCAAGTAATGCTAATTACTCGGTTTTACTTATTTCTGAAGTTGATGAAAAAGAATTAGAAAATTTAGTTTTATCTTCAAGTTTGAATAAAGTAGTTGTTATTTCAAATTTTGATTCTAAAAATCATTTTGAAAAATTAGGTTTTAAAGTTGAGACTGAAAGTCAAAACATCATAGTATTAGTGAAGTAATATTGGAAAAAAAATACGACATAGTTATTATAGGAAGTGGCTTGGGAGGCCTTGTTTCGGCTATTATTTTAGCGAAAGAAGGTAAAAAAGTATGCGTTCTAGAAAAAAACAATCAGTACGGAGGAAATTTGCAGACTTTCGTGCGTGATAAAACTATTTTCGATACTGGGATTCACTATATTGGAGGCTTAGAAAAAGGACAAAACTTACATGGTTATTTTTCATATATCGGCATCATGGACCAACTTCGTTTAAAAAAAATGAATGAAGATGGTTATGATTTTATAACTTTTGATAATGATTCTAACGAATATCCTCATGCGCAAGGCTATGATAATTTTGTTGATCAGTTAAAGAAATTTTTCCCGGAAGAGGAAGAAACTTTAAAAAAGTATTGTGATTATCTGCAATATACCTGCGATTCTTTTCCGTTGTACAATATGGTTCTGGGAGAAGGATACCAACAGGAAATTTTATCAATCAATGCAAAATCATACTTTGATGAATTAACAAAAAATGATAAGCTTAAAGCAGTTCTTGCAGGTTCTAATTTTTTATATGCCGGAATTGCTGATAAAACACCTTTTTATGTGCATGCGCTTTCGGTAAACTCTTATATGCAAAGTTCGTGGAGATGCATTAATGGTGGTAGCCAAATTACAAAACAATTGATTAAGCAGCTTAGAAACTATGGAGGAGAAATTTATAAGCACAGCGAAGTTGTTGATTTTGGGTTTGAAGAAGATAAGCTTGTTTCAGTAAAAACCAAGAACGGTAAAACCTATTTTGGAGATATCTTTATATCTAACATTGAGCCTAAAACTACATTAAAAATGATTGGTGAAAATAGGCTCAGAAAATCATATTATAAACGTATTCAGGATTTAGAAGTATTAATCGCTCCATTTAGTATTTACATTGTTTTTAAACCTGAATCTTTTAAATACATCAATCATAATTATTATCATTTTAAAGATTCTAACAGAATCTGGGATGCGGCAAATTATACAGACGAATCATGGCCAGAAAGTTATATGGCTTCTATGAATGTTTCTGAAGAAAATCAAGTTTGGGCAGAAAGCATGACCGGAATAACCTATATGCGTTATGATGAAATGCTTAAATGGGAGAATACTCACAATACGGTGGCTGAAAAAGAAGAAAGAGGAGATGAGTATGAAAAAT
>CAMLKV010000327.1 GCA_946480635.1 uncultured Flavobacterium sp. | reverse complement strand
TATTTAAAACTGATATAATTTCAGATGAAGCATATAAAATCCCTAATCGTATCCCAGCCATACCAAGAGCTTTTGATAATGTTTGAATGATAACTAAGTTAGGATATTCATTTAATCTCTTTAACCAACTTTCTTTTTCTGAAAAATCAATATAAGCTTCATCAATCACAATTAATCCTTTAAATCTCTGTAATAAAGTTACAATGCTTTCATCTGAAAATGAATTACCTGTTGGGTTGTTAGGTGAACACAAGAAAATGATTTTTGTTTGCTGATCAATCTGTTCTAAAATAGCTTCAACATTAGGCTGAAAATCTTTAGTTAAAAGCACTTCCCTATTCTCAATAGCACTTAAATTAGCTAATACTCCATACATCCCATAAGTCGGTGGCAAAGTAATCACGTTATCTAAATTGGGTTCACAAAAGGCTCTGAACAATAAATCCAATACTTCATCACTTCCATTTCCAAGCAATAGTTGCTTTTCATCAATTTTTTTGATTCTTGCTAGTTTGATTTTGAGTTTCTTCTGTAAAGGATCTGGATAGCGATTGATTTTGTTGTCAAACGGATTTTCGTTAGCATCTAAAAAAATCATTTTTTTACCAAAATCTTCATATTCATCACGGGCAGATGAATACGGTTCCATCGCTTTTATATTAGTTCTAATTAAATCTTCAATTTTCATTTTCAAATGTTTTTAGTCTGATTGAAACTGCGTTTTTGTGAGCTTGTAAGCCTTCTGCCTCAGCCATTACTTCAATAGTTTTTCCAATATTTTGCAACCCTTCTTTAGTAATTTTTTGAAAAGTAATAGACTTTAAAAAACTGTCTAAACCTACTCCGCTATAATTCCTAGCATACCCATTTGTTGGTAATGTGTGATTGGTTCCTGACGCATAATCCCCAGCACTTTCAGGAGTATAATTTCCAATGAATACAGAGCCAGCATTGCTTATATTTTCTAGGAAATAATCTTCATTTTTGGAGCATATTATAAAATGTTCTGGAGCATATAAATTGATAAAATCCATAGCTTCACTATTTTTTTTAAAGAGAAAAATCTTTGAATTCAAAATCGCTTGACTAGCAATATCTTTTCTTGGTAATTGCTCTAATTGGAATTGAATTTCTTTTTCAACTAATGGAATCAAAGATTTCTTTGTTGTTACTAAAATTACCTGACTATCTGTTCCGTGTTCAGCCTGACTTAATAAATCGGAAGCCACAAAAGCTGGATTAGAAGTTTCATCAGCAAATACCAAAAGCTCACTTGGTCCTGCAGGTATGTCTATCGCCACACCATATTTTGTCGCAACTTGTTTTGCTACAGTAACGAACTGATTTCCTGGTCCGAATATCTTAGAAACTTTAGGTATGCTATCAGTTCCAAATGTCAGTCCTGCAATAGCTTGAATTCCTCCAACTTTCAAAATTTTTGTAACACCACACAATTGAGCTGTAAATAGAATCGCATGATTGATATTGCCATTTTTATCTGGTGGGGAACACAATATGATTTCTTTACAACCCGCCAATTGTGCCGGAATTGCCAACATTAAAACAGTTGAAAACAAAGGTGCGGTTCCTCCTGGTATGTATAATCCGACTTTTTCAATGGGACGTTTTTCTAACCAACAATTGACACCAGACATTGTTTCAACGGTGATTTTAGAATTTTTCTGACTAGCGTGAAATTTTGTAATATTTACTTTAGCTGTAATAATTGCTTCTTTTAATTCTTCCGAAACTTCATTAACAGCGTTTATAATTTCTTCATTGCTCACTAGCATAGAATCTAACTTTACACCATCAAAAATTGAAGTGTATTTTTCTATTGCTAGATCTTTATTGGCCTGTACATCTTTAAAAATAAGACTCACAGTTTCTTCAATAGCTGCATAAGATGAAGTGGAACGTTGGGTTAAATTTTCCCAATCAGACTTTTTTGGATAAATGAACTTTTGCATTGTGTTATGGTTTTATAATACGATTTTTTCTATTGGACAAACTAAAATTCCTTCGGCGCCAGCTGATTTTAATTGGTCGATGACTTCCCAGAATTTCTCCTCTTCAATTACCGAGTGTAAACTACTCCATCCTTTTTCAGCCAAAGGCATAATAGTTGGGCTTTTTAAAACTGGAAGTATGGTACTGACTTCTTGAATTTTTTCATTTGGTACATTCATCAAAATATATTTTGATTTTCTGGCTCTTAAAACAGATTGAATTCTGAATAAAAATTTTCCCAAAACTTTTTTAGATTCTGTTGAGATTGTAGGTGATACCGCTAATACAGCTTCACTTTTTAAAATAACTTCAACTTCCTTTAGATTGTTTTTGAACAAAGTACTTCCGCTTGAGACGATGTCAACAATAGCATCCGAAAGTCCTATATTGGGGGCAATTTCTACAGAACCTGAAATTTGGTGTATATCAACAGTAATTCCTTTGGAATTAAAATAATTTAAAACTGTATTAGGATAAGAAGTCGCAACTTTTAATCCGTTCAAATCCTGAATAGAATTATAATTAAATGCTTTAGGGACAGCTACTGAAACTCGGCATTTAGAAAAACCTAATTTCTCAGCAACCACAATGTTTTGACCTTTTTCAACCAAAAGATTATCTCCTACAATAGCTGCATCTACTACTCCATCAAGTAAATATTGAGGAATATCAGAATTTCGTAAGTAGTACACTTCCAAAGGAAAATTAGAAGCAGTTGTTTTTAATTGGTCATTACCATTGTTAATAGAAATACCACAATCTTTCAGGATTTGAATACTGTCTTCGTTTAACCGACCAGATTTTTGAATTGCAATTTTTAAAATACTCATTGTGTTTTGGATTTAATGAGTATACCAAGAAGTAATCTGAATAGAAAAGAAAAACCCGCTTGATATACTCAAACGGGTTTATAGCTTATATGATTTACAACAATATCATCACTACCTCGCTTGAGCGTGGAAAAAATGATGATGATGATGTAATTGATTTAAAAACATATTTTGTCTAATTGTTTTGCAAATGTATGAGGATTTATTTTAAATAAACAAATATTTTTAAAAATTTATGCAATATTAACTCCAAAAAGATGTCCAACAAGCGCTGTTAACCCCATGGCTAAAGTTCCCCAAAATGTAATTCTTACAATGGCTCTTATAACACCTGAACCACCTGTTTTTGCTGCAATTGTCCCTAAAATAACTAGAAAAACAATTGCTAAGCTATAAAGATAATATTCCAT
>CAMLKV010000326.1 GCA_946480635.1 uncultured Flavobacterium sp. | reverse complement strand
TGGTAGATATCCTTAACACTCTTGCAGTACTTCTTATACCGAGTCCTTCTTTTGTGAGTAGTATGATACTATCGTTTATATCATGTTTGTAAGCATTGTATATATACTGAATTTGTTGCTTCTTTTTGCAAATAGAACATTTATAACGTTGACAACCATTGCTTTGAAAGCCATTTTTAACACACTTTCCAGCACAAAATTTACATATTATTTCCATGACCTAATTTGAAACACAAAGATAGCTTAAAAGTATTTTAAGGATTTTTAAGAACGTAAAAGCAAAAGAGACAACATTATAGTTGTCTCTTTTATATATTATCAATTCTATGTATTAATTGAAATTCAATGCTTTAAAATTAGATTTTTACAAATGCCCTAATTTGAAACACTACCCTTTTAATTCATCATTTCGACAATAACCAATTTGAGGAATATAATTTTTCGTATAAATAATCTTAATCCATTTTTTAAAGCGCTTATTTACTTCAATTTCAACACCTATTGGTAACAAATCAATTGTTTTAGATTTATTATCAGCTCTCTGCTTTACTGTAATAGGTTTCTCGGTTATGATAATTTCAATTGTTGGTGCAATCTGTTCTATTTTAGTTTTAGTTTCATTAATTTTTTTAAATTCTTCATAATAATGATTAATTACGATTAATATGATTCCAGTAACAAGATTAACAGTATACGGGTTGTGAATGATTTTTTCAATCTTTTTTAGAAAATCATATAAAATTACTTCATAATCATGTTTTTTTTGAGATACTTCTTCGATAGTTTGATTTGCAATTGCAAAAATTTCTTCGGTTATGGGGTCTAAAGTTTTAATATCATTATGATTATCTAAATTTACAGATACAACAATACTATCTCCTAAAGTAGAATCCTCATTAATTATTGATAAATCTATCAGCTTATCTAAATTTTTATTAAACTTTGAATATTCGTTTAAAGATTCAAGTTGAAATTCTTCAGTAAATAAATCTGGATAAGATTCACGCCAATTGAAAGTATTAAATTTAGTATCAGTCAACATTGAAGAAACAAACTTTGAGACACCTAGAAATGGACTTAACGTATGATTTTGTTTAGTTGAAAAATCTTTCATTAAATCTATTACAGAAGTACTTATAATATTATTAACTGGTATTTGATGATTAAATTGGTGCATCATTTGGGTTACACTTCCGAAAGCAGCCATTACGGGATTAAATTTTACTGGCTCAAAATATTGAGCATTGAAAGCTAATGTTGATTTACTAATAGCATCAATCACAGGGTTTTGATATGATAAGTTTGATAAACTTTTTTGTACAGCTAATTCAACAGATGACAGTGGTGCAAGTGCTCCAGCCAAATCACTAATACTTTTTGCTTTATTAAATGCGCCCGTAGAAGCCATAAATTTTCTTAAAAAATCATCATTCATAACCCTCAATGTTTAATTTCAAAAGTACGTTTTTATAATTTGTTTTCAAAAGCAAAAACCTAACTTCAGATATTAGTCATCCGTGTGTTAGGTTTTTTTATTGTGCTTCAGGAATATTACCTCTTGAAGAATTATTAAGCGTTTGATTCTTGTTTCAAAATGTCAGAAAACTTTATTAAATTCAACTTGTGAATATTATAGAAATCATAGGTTATACATCTTCCATTTTAGGAATATTATCGTTTTTTAAAATCGGTATAGATTTGCATACCCTTTTTAAAAAAGTATAATAAATAGCATATTTTATTATTTAATAGCATATTATATAACATTTAAAAAGAAATAAAAATAAAACCTACTTCAGATTGGAATAGGTTTTTGCTTATGGTGGGGTGGTGGTAAAAAAAAAGAGATGAGCGTGATGCCCATCCCTTTAGGTGCGTTTAAATGCCGAATGCCATTGCTGGAAACGGATTTACATGAACTTTTTCAAAATATTAGAATATTCAATCGTATATTTTTGTCTTTTAAAAGTATCTCTACTCACATAAATAAATTTATAACTTTTGATTTTTTTCGAGTCTAAAACTATTGTTGTACGTTTTGGTGTTAAAATATTAATTTCTACACTTTCGTCATTAAGTACAGTTTTTGCCTCACTAAATCCTAATTGTGGAGTAGTTTCAATTGCTTCATTCAATAAAACATTTTTCCCATTTGTTAATTTTACTGTGTCATTTTCATACCAAGTAGTAAAAATAACTATAGATTTATTTGGTTCTTTAGCTTTAAATTTCTCAATTAATACATTAGTACTCCTATCACTATTGTCAAGTTTACTATCTGTATAAACGCTTTTAATGTTTGAACAACCTGAACAAAGAATTATTAAATATATGCATACAATTTTTTTCATAGTTTATTTTTTAGGTTGCTGTTGTTCTATCAGTTTTATCATTGAACTTCTTTGAGCTGGCAGTAAATTTCCACCGTTAGGCTCTCTATTCATTATGTTATTAGGGTCAGACAATTGTGCTTTTAAATTTGGATTATTTGGGTCACTTTCATGTCTACCACCAACTGTATGTAAATCTTCATGAGCTCCAGTTAATGCAGCTGAAGCACGTTGCTCTGGGCTATCAAAAATAGGAGTTCCATTACTGTCGAATGCCATATTTTCACTAGTACCAACATTAACTTGAGTTCTATTTACCTGTGTATTCCCAATTTCATTTGTAAGCCCAGGAGCACCTTCGGCAAAAGTTTTTTTACTTTCCGATGTATTCGCTGTAATAGTTTTAACACCATTAAGGTCATTTCCATTAGTATACACCATTGAAATGGTAGCTTTAGGGTCAAAATTTACAGTTAAATTTACGGTACGTCCTTGAGAATCTTGACCATTCACACTAGCTTTCAACTGATTTACTCTTTCATTTGCCATTGTTTTCATCTGGGCATTAGTAATTACTTTTCCAGTACCATAAGTCGAGTTGTTTACTAATCTCACATTATAAGTTAAATTTACAGTCTTTCCATCACTTGAAGTACTTGAACGCCATTCTAGACCTTCAAGCTCTCTTCCATCCATAACTCTATTTTCAGCAAAAGCATATGGAGAATTATGAACATAATCTTGAGCTAATGGGTCAATACTCATAAATCTTCCAATTGCATAATCGTAATTTCTATGTTTAAAGCTGTCCCAGTTCAGCCCTAGCTCATCTTGACGCTCTTGTCCTTGGTACTTATACTTATAAATAGGTTTAGTTATTTCTATTGTTCCACCGCCACCACCTTTTAACGCAATACCACCAGAT
>CAMLKV010000325.1 GCA_946480635.1 uncultured Flavobacterium sp. | reverse complement strand
GTTGTGAGTACATCGTCAATAAGTAAAAAATGTTTGTTGTGGTGAGATTCATTGAAAGAAACCGAAAATGTATTTTCAGAAATTGCGCTTCTGTTGATTAAGTTTTTTTTTGATTGTGTTTCAGAGAATTCTTCACGTGTTAAAACATCATTATGTATTTCTTTTTCTAATTTTTTTGAAATGGATTGACAAAATGTGTCAACTTGGTTGTAGCCTCTTTTTTTAAGTCTTTTTTTGTGTAAAGGCACCGGAATAATGTAATCTACTTTTTCAAATTTTTTACTCTCCTTCAAATCAATTGCATACCAATCCCCTAATACAGTTCCTATTTTTTGCTGATTCTTGTATTTTAAATTGTGTATTATTTCTTGTGTAATCCCTTTTTTGTGATAATAAAACATTGAAGAAACATATTCTACAGGAATTTTACCATAGAATTTTTTCATTCCTTCATTGTCTTTCGTAAGAAGATGATTTGTAAGAGGTAAATCGTGTCGACAATTGATACATATTTGATTTTCAGATTCTAATAATTGGCTGAAACATCCTGAACAAATCTCAGGAAAAAATAAGTTTATCAAATTTTTAAGCATTTCGTCGATTTTATTTTTTATATGGAAAGGAAAAAGATACATT
This sequence comes from uncultured Flavobacterium sp., assembly GCA_946480635.1. The sequence goes on along the minus strand of CAMLKV010000325.1, from coordinate 2,619 downwards.
TAGAAAAAATTACCCAGAGAATGTCTTTACGTATTTCATCAACTTTTTTAAAGTTAGCATCTGTTGTGTTGTTATCTACAACAACGACTTTTGCCGTGAAATATTTTAAAGCAAAAAAAGAAAATCTTCAGTTAAAAGAATCTATTAAACTTGATAAAGAAACATATGTTAATGATTTGAAAGAAATCTTTAAAAGATATGATAATCAGGTTTTAAAAAACAATAAACTTTCTGAATCAAAAAAGGAAGCGGTATCTTTAGATAAAATAAAAGGTGAGAAAAAAAAAGTTTCACTTTCTGCAGAAACTTCTAAAGTGATTTATTTAGAAAAAAACAATTCAAAGAAAGAAATAGATTCATTTCAAAATCTTATAAAAGCAAAAGAAGAAGAGAATGCAAATATTCATAATGAAATGGATCGACTTTCTCAGAAAAACACAGAGCTTGAAAACAAAAATAGAGAAAACGAAAAAATTGTCTCTAAAACAAGAAATCTTACAGCAACAAATGTAATTGCAAACGGAGTTAAAATAGTATCTAATAATATTATTGAAACAAAACGCTTTAATGCTACAGAGCAGATAAAAGTTTGTTTTACATTACTGGAAAATAAAGCAGCTATTCAAGGTTATAAGGATATTTATCTTCAAATCATAAATCCTAAAAAAAGAGTGGTTACAAACAATGGAGATTTTGTAGAATACGATAACCAGCTTTTAAGATACAGTGCAAAAACCAATGTTTTTTACGAAAACGAAGAACTAGATGTTTGTGTCTTTATAGATCCCAATAAAAAAGATTTGCTTCCTGGTGATTATGAAATCAACATTTACTCAGGAATAAACTTAATTGGGAGCACTGTTTTTTCTCTTAAATAATTTACTTTTCTCTAAGTAAAATTCTCATTGACTTTTCCTATTTTTGCACCACTATGGCAAAACAAGACGATTTATTTAAAAATGTGATTTCGCATGCAAAAGAATACGGATTTATTTTTCCGTCAAGCGAAATTTATGATGGTTTGAGCGCAGTATATGATTATGCTCAAAACGGAGTAGAATTAAAAAAGAATATTAGAGACTATTGGTGGAAATCAATGGTGCAAATGCATGAAAATATTGTAGGGATTGATGCTGCAATTTTTATGCATCCAACGACATGGAAGGCTTCAGGTCACGTTGACGCTTTTAATGATCCATTGATTGATAATAAAGATTCTAAAAAAAGATATCGTGCCGATGTTTTAATTGAGGATTATGCCGAAAAATTAAATCAAAAAGCACAAAAAGAGATTGAAAAAGCAAAAGGCCGTTTTGGTGATGCTTTTGATGAAGCGCAATTTGTTGCAACAAACGAAAGAGTTAAAGGATATTTAGACCAAAAAAATGCAATTCTTCAAAGAATGGCTAAAGGTTTAGATTCTGGTGATTTAGCCGATGTGAAAGCATTAATCGAAGAATTGGAGATTGCTTGTCCAGATTCAGGTTCTAAAAATTGGACCGAAGTACGTCAGTTCAATTTGATGTTTGGCACTAAGCTTGGAGCTTCTGCTGATACTGCGATGGATTTATATTTACGTCCAGAAACAGCTCAAGGTATTTTTGTAAACTTCCTGAATGTTCAAAAAACTGGACGTATGAAAATTCCGTTTGGTATTGCTCAAACAGGAAAAGCTTTTCGTAACGAAATTGTAGCGCGTCAGTTTATTTTCCGTATGCGTGAGTTTGAACAAATGGAAATGCAGTTTTTTGTAAAACCAGGTGAAGAAATGAAGTATTACGAGTATTGGAAAAATACACGTTTAAATTGGCATTTGTCATTAGGTTTAGGAAAAGAAAATTACCGTTTCCACGACCATGAAAAATTAGCACATTATGCTAATGCTGCTGCCGATATCGAATTCAACTTCCCATTTGGATTTAAAGAATTAGAAGGAATTCATTCGCGTACCGATTTCGATTTAAAAGCACACGAAGAGTTTTCGGGTAAAAAAATGCAGTATTTTGATACCGAAGAAAATAAAAACTACACGCCATACGTAGTAGAAACTTCAGTTGGTTTAGATCGTATGTTCTTAGCGGTTTTCTCAAATTCATTAAAAGAAGAAACTTTAGAAGACGGTTCAACAAGAACAGTACTGCGTTTGCCAAGTGTATTGGCGCCAACAAAAGCTGCTGTTTTGCCTTTAGTAAAGAAAGATGGTTTGCCTGAGTTAGCTAAAGAAATTATTGAAGACTTAAAATGGGACTTCAATGTGGCTTATGATGAAAAGGATGCGGTAGGTCGTCGTTACCGTCGTCAAGATGCATTAGGTACACCTTTCTGTATTACGGTAGATCATCAAACATTAGAAGATAAAACAGTAACGATTCGTCACCGTGATTCTATGCAACAAGATCGTGTTGCAATTTCTGAATTAAGAGGAATCATCAGCAATGAAGTTTCTATGCGTAACTGGTTGATGAAGATGAAGTAAAAGATAAAATTCTATATTAAAAATCCCAAACGTTCACTGAGTAAGCCTGCGCTGAGCGTAGACGAAGCGTCGAAGTGAAGTTTGGGATTTTTTTATTATTAAATGCTTTTTAATTTTGGACTAGAGGAGCTAAAAATTTTATT
>CAMLKV010000324.1 GCA_946480635.1 uncultured Flavobacterium sp. | reverse complement strand
CGCCAGACAAAGTGTTATCCGATGCAATTTCTCCTAATAATACATTTACATAACTTGAATGAAGCATATCATAAGCTGCGACAAGTGCATTGTTATAGTCTTCTTCAGAGTTAAAATAATTTTCAGAATCAATAGAAAAAGGGGCTTCCTCATTAATAAATTCTTCTGAACATGATACCATAATAGCTGTTGTTATTAGTATCAGAAAAAATGATATAATATTTTTTTTCATTTCAATTTGCATTAAAAATTAACATTTAAACCAAATGAATAAATTCTTGGCTGAGGATAAAATCCATAATCAATTCCAGCTGAAATAGGATTCCCTGGATTTTCTGGTGTTCCATAATTAGAAGCAGTTGGATCAAATCCTCTATATTTAGTAAAGGTGTAAATATTGTTTGCTGACACGTAAAATCTAAGCTTAGAAAGGCTTAATTTTTCTAAAACATTTTTTGACAATGAATATCCTAATTGAACATTTTGGATTCTCAAAAAAGAGGCGTCTTCGACGAAATAGCTAGAAAATAAATTGTTATTTGTTGCACCAGTTGTTACTCTGGGAACTGTATTACTTGTTCCTTCACCAGTCCATCTATCAAGAACATAATCCAACTTATTTAATTTGTTTTCTGTTCTTTCATAATTTCTAATTAAATCATTGCCTATTGACGCATATGAATAAGCTATAAAATCAATATTTCTATAAACTAAGTTTAAGTTAAAGCCTAGAGTATAATCAGCAATTGGCTTTCCTATGAAAGTTCTATCATTAAAATCGATTTTACCATTACCGTCAATATCTTTATATCTAATATCACCTGGAGATGTTACTGTTGAGCCTAAACCACTTTGAGAAGGGTGAGCATCAATTTCTGCCTGATTTTGAAAGATTCCGTCAGCTTGTAGTCCGTAGAAAACTCCTATTGGTTGTCCTACTTGCATTCTTGTTGGCGGCAATTGCCCAATACCAAATGCACCACTTTCCTGATATCCCGTGGCATTATTAACTTCTAATACTTCATTTTCAATTTTAGTAACATTAACACCTAATTCGTATTTAAATTTGTTAATATTATTTTTATAATTTAAAGCAATTTCTGCACCTCTGTTTCTAACTTTTCCAGCATTTAAAGTAGGATTTCCTGAACCAGGAGCATAACCCCCATTTATTCCTGAAACTGGTACATTTTGAATTAATAAATCTGAGCGAATATCATTGAAATAATCTGCAATTAATTCTAGCTTATTGTCAAATGCTTTTAAATCTAAACCTACATCTAACTTTTTGCCTGTTTCCCATTTTATTTGTTCATTAGGGATTCTACCTATAGCAACACCATTGACCAAAGTATTATCAAAAACATAGGTAGCTTCACCTGATAATACTGATCTATAATCTGATAGACCTGCGACATCATTGCCTAATGTTCCGTAACTTCCTCTAATTTTCAGAAAATTAATTAGACTTTCTTTATTAAAGAAATCTTCTTCAGATACTATCCAACCTCCTAAAAAAGATTTAAAGTATGCAACACTATTATTTTTAGCAAAATGGCTTGATTGATCTCTCCTAAAAATAAAAGACAATAAATATTTTTCTTTAAAATTATAATCAATGGTCGTAAATAATGAAGGTTTTTTATAAGGTGCATTTTTGTAGGATCCATTAGGAATTACGCCATCAGGTGGAGCCCCATTTGCTAACTGAATATCAGCATAATCCCATGAGTTATAAGGAACATCATATCCTGTTGCAAAAAGACCTTCTTCATTCTTTTCGATTAATGTACCTCCTACTGTTAGTTTTACTTTATGATTTTCGAAGAAAGTTTTTTCATATTCACCAAACAAATCATAAGTAAAATCACTATAACGAATGGCATTTTGAGAAACACTATTTCTAGTAACATTAAATACTTTACCTGTTCCATAAAACAATTCTTTACTAAAAGACTTCCCAACAGAATTAGCTGAATTAAAACCGTATCTAGTAGTTATCTTAAAATCTTTAAAAGGTTTGATTTGTAAAACAATATTTCCGTTTATTTTTTTCTGATTATAGCTATTATAAGTATTATCTATTTGTGCAAGAGGATTTATTACTTCATTACCATATCCTGGTGTATCAGGAATAAGAGTATAATTACCTTGGTCATCATAAACAGAAAATGTTGAAGGCGCATTAATTGCATTAAATAATACAGAACCAATACCGTTTTCATTTAAACTTTGTCTATTAAAATCGGTATACATTAAATTTGTAGATAAATTAAATTTTTCTGACAAGTCAACAGCAACAGAAAGTCTAGCATTACTTCTATCAAATCCTGATTTATCTAATCCTATAATACCATCTTGCTTAACATTTGCTCCACTAAAAGAATAAATAATTTTATCAGTTCCTCCTGAAATTGAAAGATTATTATTGTATAGCATAGCTGATCTAAATACTTCATCTTGCCAATCAGTTCCTTTTCCTAAATTAGAAACATTAGGATATGGTAAAGTCTGTCCTCCATTGGCATAACTTTCATTTAAAAGAAGAGCATATTCCGTTGCATTTAACAATTTCATTTTTTTTGAAGTTTCTTGTATTCCAACTGAAGATTCAAAACTTACTCTAGGTTTAGTATTTTTTTTACCTTGTTTAGTGGTTACTATAATAACTCCATTTGCTCCTACAGAACCATAAACTGCAGCCTGAGCATCTTTTAATACTGTTAAACTTTCGATGTCAGATGGGTTGAGTAAACTTAAGTTTCCTTCGTATCCATCAATTAAAACATATGGCTGAGTATTTGAATTAGAAGAAATACCTCGAATATTTATACTAAAGCCTGATCCAGGAGCTCCTGATGCAGCATTCACCGTTACACCCGAAACAGTTCCTTGCAAAGCTTGAGATGTCTGAATAGGTCTTAAATCTTCTATAGTTTTACTAGAGACAACACCTACAGCTCCTGTTACATCTTTTTTCTTTTTTGATGTATAACCTACTACTACAACTTGTTCTAAGGCATTTTTATCTCCTGTTAAAAAAAATGTTAGGTTTTCTTGAATATTACTAACTAAATATTCTTGCGTTTTGAATCCCAAAAAGCTAACTATTAAAGTTTCTCCTTTAGAAACTCCTTTGAGAATAAAAGACCCATCAAAATTTGATGTAGTAAATTGTTGTCCGTTTTTAATTTTAATGTTTGCTCCTGTAATAGGAATATTAGTTCCACTTTCTTTGACTATACCTCTAACATCAATGTTTTGTGA
>CAMLKV010000323.1 GCA_946480635.1 uncultured Flavobacterium sp. | reverse complement strand
GTAATGGTGTAGCACTTGCTGTTTTATTAGGGTTTGTTGCTTCAGTTGCTCTAACAGCGGTTGAGCTTTCTTGTGGTTCAAGTTCTTTTTTACATGAAGCAATAGTCAATGCAGATATGATTAATAACCCTAAAGATATTTTTGTTCTCATTTTTTATTGGTTTGAAAATCAAATATACTAGTTTTAAGAAGTCACATGAATAACATTTTGTTAAAAATGAGAAAAAGGTTATAATCTACTTATTTGGTTTGACTAGAAAAGCATTTGGGTATTTCTTTTTTAAATCTGCCAATTTTCTTTCTGCTTCTATACGTGTTTTGTAATTTCCAACCCATACTTTATAAATAGGAGTGTGAAATACGATAGTAGCATCTGTCTTCTTGTTTGCTTTTCTAAAATCCAATAAAGCCTTTTTGCTTAATTCGGCATTTCCAGTAAAAATTTGAATTTTAAAACGATCATTAATAGTAATTGAATTGTTAATTTTTCTTTTTTCGTTAAGCAATTGTTCAAATCGTTGATCTTGATTTACTGTCACTTTCCCATCTTGACTGTAAATGTTCAAAGAAGTAAAAATTGCTAAAATGCTGATATAAAATAGGTTCTTAATTGTTAAGGTTTTCATAACGAATATTATTTAGGACAAAAGTACAGTTTAAGTGTTTATTCAGTGAAAAAATATTATTTAGAATAAATATAAATTAATAATTAAGATATATTTAAGGTTTTGAGAATAGTTCATAAGTCGTATTTTTGTCGGAGTTTTTAAATGGCATATTCTGTTCTTTGCTGAAAAGTATTGAAAATTTTGTGCCAAACTTAGATGTTAATCATTTAATATATGAAAAAAGTGGGAAACCATAAATCGATTTTTAAAGTAGTAACGTTAAGTCTTTCGTTATTATTATCTGTTTCTTTTAGTTCTTTTGCTCAAGATGCGGCTGCTACGGCACCTGCTGCTGATGCTGCTGCGGCACCTGCTGCTGCGGGTAATGCTGCTGCTGGAAAGGCTTTGTTTAATGCAAATTGTGCGGCTTGTCACAAGTTAGATGCAAAAATGACTGGCCCTGCCTTGCGAGGTGTTGCTGAACGTCGTGATAGAGCATGGTTGGGTAAATGGATTAGAGATTCAAAAGGATTAATTGCTTCTGGCGATGCTGATGCGGTTAAAATTTTCGGGGAGTTTAATAAAGTAGCGATGACTGCTTTCCCTCAATTATCAGATGCTGATATTGATAACATTTTGGCTTATACGTCTGAGCCTGCTCCTGCTCCAGAAAAACCTGCGCCTGGTGCAAATGGTGCTGAGGCTGGTGCTTCTGAAGGAGGTTTGTCAAACAACTTAATTTTAGGTTTGTTGGCGGGGATTTTGGCTGTTTTAGTTGGAATGTTGTTTATGGTTAACAATGCTTTAGGTAAAATTTCAAAAGCAAACGGTGTAGAAGTTCCTTCAAGAAATCCTTCATTAATGCCTTTATGGAGAGCTTTTGCTAAAAATCAATTTCTAGTATTGGTTTCTGTAATTTTATTAATGCTTACAAGTGCGTATTTTATCTACGGATACTTAATGCAGGTAGGTGTTGATAAGGATTATGCTCCAATTCAGCCAATTCACTATTCTCATAAAATTCACGCTGGAGATAATGGTATCGATTGTAAATACTGTCACTCTGCTGCTCGTGTTAGTAAAAATGCGGGTATCCCTTCATTAAATGTTTGTATGAACTGTCATAAAAACATTTCTGAATTCCAAGGTGATAAAGATTCGACTTATGTTGAATATACCAAAGAATTCTATACTGCTGAAATTCAAAAATTATATGATGCAGTAGGATGGGATAAAAACGCTCAAAAATATACAGGAAAAACTAAACCAGTTAAATGGGTTAGAATTCATAACTTACAAGATTTCGTTTATTTCAATCACTCACAACACGTTTCTGTTGCTGGTGTTGAATGTCAAACTTGTCACGGTCCAGTTGAGACTTTCGAAATCATGAAACAACATTCTCCATTAACAATGGGATGGTGTGTAAACTGTCACCGTGAGACAAATGTTAAGGTAGAAGGAAATGCTTACTACGAAAAAATTCATGCTGAACTTTCTAAAAAATATGGTGTAGACAAATTAACTGCTGCACAAATGGGAGGTCTTGAATGTGGTAAATGTCACTACTAATTATTTATTAAGAAGCTAATTTTTATATACAATATGTCATCTAACAAAAAATACTGGAAAAGTGTTGAGGAGCTAAACGAAAATAGCTCTATTGTTGAGACGCTTAGAAATAACGAGTTTGTTGAAGAGATTCCAACTGATGAGTTTTTAGGTGATGCAGCATCGCTAGCATCTTCTTCAACAACACGTCGTGATTTTCTTAAGTACGTTGGATTTAGTACAGCTGCAGCTACTTTAGCTGCGTGTGAAGGTCCAGTGCATAAGTCAATTCCTTATGTAGTTCAACCTGAAGAAATTATTCCTGGTTTAGCAGATTATTATGCTACATCATTTTCGGATGGTTTCGATTTTGCTAATATCTTAGTGAAAACTCGTGAAGGTCGTCCTATTAAAGTTGAGAATAACAAAATTGAAGGTGCAAGCTTCCATGCAAATGCTCGTGTTCATGCGTCAGTTTTATCATTATATGATAGCTTACGTTTAAAAACGTCTAAAATTGCAGGTAAAGATGCAACTTGGAATGAGGCTAACGCTAAAATTAAAGCTAGTGTTGCTGAGGCTAAAGCTAAAGGAGGTAAAGTTGTTTTATTAACAAATACTTCTGCTTCACCTTCAACAGATAGATTAATTGGTCAGTTCTTAGCTGCTAATCCTAATGCTAAGCATGTTGTATATGATGCAGTTTCTTCTTCAGATGCTTTGGATGCTTTCCAAATGGTGTATGGTGAAAGAGCATTAGCAGATTATGATTTTTCAAAAGCTAATACCATTGTTTCTGTTGGTGCAGATTTCTTAGGAGATTGGCAAGGAGGAGGATTTGATGCAGGTTATGCTCAAGGACGTATTCCTCAAAACGGAAAAATGTCTAAGCACTATCAGTTCGAAGCGAACATGACATTGTCAGGAGCTGCTGCTGATAAACGTGTGCCTATGACTGTTGCTAATCAAAAACAAGCATTAGTTAAAATATATAATGTAATTACAGGTGCTGCTGTTTCTACTTCAAAATTTGAAGGAGAAGATGTAGTGACTAAAGCTGCTCAACAGTTAAAAGCTGCTGGTAGCAAAGGTGTTTTAGTTTCTGGTATTGATGATAAAAATGCTCAATTATTA
>CAMLKV010000322.1 GCA_946480635.1 uncultured Flavobacterium sp. | reverse complement strand
GTCCAAATAATTTCTCCGTTAGGTAATACTACTTCAAGATTTAAAACATAATCCTTAGTAACTCCATATTTTACAGCTCTTGCACCACCAGAATTTTCAGCAATATTTCCTCCTATAAAACAACTTCCCATACTACTTGGATCTACAGGATAAAACAGCCCTTTTTGGGCCACAGTATCACGTAAAACCTGTGTAATTACTCCTGGCTCTGTCGTTACTTGTAAATTTTGTTCATCAATTTCAAGAATCTTATTCATTCGTTCCATCGACATCCCAATACCGTGCAATAAATTTAATGCACCACCACTTAGACCTGTTCTTCCACCAATGGGAACTACGGCCAAATAATAATCATTAGCCAATTTCATAATTTGTGATACTTCTTGAGTAGAAGCAGGTTTAACAACTACTCCTGGCGGAAAATTGTAATCTTCTGTTTCATCGTGTCCATAGTGTTTACGTGTTTCTTCATCAGTAAAAACGAAAGAAGGACCAACAATTGATTCAAGTTTATTTATTATCTCGGGTGTGAATTGCATAACAGATTATTTTAAACAAATTTATGAAAGTTAATGACAAACAAAACAATGCTTATTATAAACTTACATCCCTAGCCCCGATGGAAGTGGCATCCTTTTTTTCGGGTCATTTCGACTCAGCTCAATAACCCAAAAAAAGATATAGCGAACAGCGGGAAATAGCTTCTAAATGAATTTTAAAACAAAATACCAAAATATCAACGTCAGAAAAGAGAGCGGAATCCCGACCCCAATCATCATACTGCTCAGTTTGGGCTTGAGCCCGTAACCCGTGGCGAGTACCGATGCCGTAATCATGGGCGCCATGGCCGCTTCTAATATGGAGACCTTAACTTCCAACCCGTATCCACCTAAAAGCATTACATACAGTAAATAGAAAAAAGCGGGCGTGATGAACAGTTTGAAAAGCAACCCTAACGTTAAGAATTTCCAATGTTTGCTTTTACTATCGAACTCTAATTGCATCCCAACTGAAACCAAAGCAATTGGAGTTACTGTACTTCCTAATCGTTGAAATACTGATTGTAAAGCTTCAGGAAAATCTAGTTGACTTACATTTAAAAAACAAGCAATTACAAAGGCTACAAATGGTGGAAACAAAAGTATCTTTTTAAAAATAGCACTCGAACTCGTAGTATTTCTTGAATACATTGTAGCAATTAAAATAGCCAGTGTAGAAACTACTACAAACGAACCTGGTTGATCAACAATTACAGCTGTTTCAAGAGCTTGTTTTCCATAAACTGCTTCAATAACTGGAAAACCAACAAAAGAAGTATTACCTAATCCAGCAACTATTATTAAACATCCAGTAAGCTTTTTAGACCAACCAAATAACTTTGAAAAACCAGTAAAAAATAAATAGGATAGTAAAAAGCTAAGCCAAGCAATTCCTAACGGAAATAATAGTTTTGAACTAATTTCTAATTTTGGAATATAATATAATGCAATTGCAGGAAGTGAAATATAAATCACAAACTGATTTAGCGTTTTATAACTAAGTTGAGGAAAATCCTTGTTTCTTTTGAGTAAAAAACCCAGAAGCATGCAAACAAAAATTAGTATAATGTTATCCATAGCTTACTTTTCTTCTACAAAATTACGAGGAACTACTCTATTTTCAAGACATTCTAAATTTTTACTAAAATAAGTTGCTATAATTAAAATTCATTATATATTTGCAATATATTTTATTACAGTTATGATAACCGGTAAATTTGCCATTACAACTCACATTTTAACCTTATTGGCTAAATTCCCTAGTGAATTTATGCCTTCAGATTATATTGCGGGGAGTCTTAATATTCATCCGGTGCTGGTTCGTAAAGAAATTGCGAATTTGAAAAAAAACAACTTAGTAGAAAGTAAAGAAGGTAAAAATGGAGGTGTTAGACTCTTGATTTCTCCTGAAAAAATAACATTAGAAGATGTTTTTAAAATTACATTCGACAAAGCAAGTTTAGGCTTTTCAAAAAATGAACCTAACCCTGAATGTCCAGTTGGAAAGAAAATTAATCACAATCTAGATGAACTATATAATAATTTAAACCAAACTATAAGTAAACAACTGCAGAAGGTAACTCTTGCAGATTTTGTCGAAAAATTTTAAGCTATTTTTTTATTAAAAACTGTAACATTTTTTATAACAATTAAATATTTATACAATGAAAGTAGCCATTATTGGAGCCACAGGTTTTGTTGGTTCAGCAATTTTGAATGAGATTTCAAGTCGCAACCATAAAATAACTGCTATCGCAAGAAATGCAAAAACAGACAGTGAAGTAAACTGGGTAAAAGCTGATGTCTTCAACTCTGATGAGTTAGCAGATGCTTTGAAAGGAAACGATGTGGTAATTAATGCGTACAATTCAGGATGGACGAATCCTAATATTTATGACGATTTTATCTCTGGTTCAAAATCAATTCAGGAAGCGGTTAAAAAATCTGCTGTTAAACGTTTTATTACTATTGGAGGAGCTGGAAGTCTATTTGTTGCTCCAAATGTACAAGCAGTTGATACACCTGATTTTCCAGAAGAATATCATGCAGGAGCTTCGGCAGCGAGAGATTACCTTAATATAATCAAGGAAGAAAAAGATTTAGATTGGGCTTTCTTTAGTCCAGCTTTTGAAATGCATGCAGGAATTACTACTGGAAGAACCGGAAATTATCGTTTAGGATTAGAAAATCCAGTTTTTGATGAAAGTAATAGAAGCATTTTATCTGTAGAAGATTTAGCGGTTGTAATTGCTGACGAAACTGAAAAACCTAAACATCATCAGGTACGTTTTACCGCTGCTTACTAAATAATTCTCCATAATAAAAGAAGTGCAATGTTCATATTTTATTGAATATTGTACTTCTTTTTATTTATTTTTACTCTATAAATCATCAATGTGTCTTCAAAAAAAATACATCCTTCGGCTTTAAAAGAAAATGACGGCATCGAACAGCCTGAAGCCATTAGTTCATCTTCTGTACAACAAATTCAAAAACTAAGACGAACACAACCAACTGCAGATGATTTAATTGCGGCCATTTTAAAGGGAGATAAGACAGCATTAAGTCGAGCAATCACTCTAATTGAAAGTACTAATCCTGACCATATTGAAAAAGCGAATCAAGTTATTCAAGGGTGTCTGCCTTACGCAAACAAATCTGTAAGAATTGGTATCACCGGTGTTCCTGGCGTTGGGAAATCAACTTTTATAGAGGCTTTTGGAAAATATTTGACTTCTATAGGAAAAAAAGTGGCAGT
>CAMLKV010000321.1 GCA_946480635.1 uncultured Flavobacterium sp. | reverse complement strand
GTAAAACGTGAAGAAGTTATACAAAGAATAAAAAATCAAATCTCTGAAAAAGAAAGACTTGAGAGGAGTGATTTTGTTATTTATAATGAAGATAAAATCCTCGCAAAAGAGCAATTTTTACAAATTCTTAAAATTTTAAAGAAAAAACAGTAAACGGGCTCTCTGTTAATATTTGGTTAATGTTTTTAAGACACAAATGTTAAAATGTTAAATTTGTAGCAATGAATAAGACCTTGTTTCGTTTTGTGGTTGTTTTAATGACAATTGCCCTATTGGGTATCATTGCTGTACAAGGGTATTTAATTAATGCTTCCTTTAAAAATAAAGAGGAACAATTCAAGTATCAAGTAAAACAAGTTGTTGCAAACGTTGCAAAAAGCGTTGAAGAGCAAGAGACCTATACATTTTTAAGTAGATTCAATCAATTAAAAGATAGTATCGGGAAAACGCCTCAGCGAAGTGAGTTAATGAAGTTTTTTTATGTCGAAAAAAACGAATTGACAAATGAGACAATAATTTATTCAAGCAGTATAATTCCAGAAGATTATTCGGTATCTGCTTCGTTCTTTGATAAAAATAATGATTCAACAAGAATTAAAAATTATGTAGCAAAACGTGTTACAGAAGTTTACAATCAGAATACTATTAATTCAGATATGAATAATAATGTTATTCCTTCTGAAAAAATAACCAAATCTGGAGTTGTAGATGTTCTTGACAAGGCAACGTTTCAAATCAATTTTAAAGACATTGCTGCAACAAGATCTATTGCTCAAAGAGTATCACCAGAACAGCTTAAAAGTCTTTTTGAAAAGGAACTAAGAGAATATGGGATAAAAACTCCTTTTGAATTTGGAATTTATAGTAATGGATTAGCAACTAAAGTAAAGTCTGAAAAATTTAAGTACGATAAAAAGAATACCTTCGATACGCCAATTTTTACAGATAATGATGGAGTTAGTAAATATCAGTTGCTAGTTTCGTTTCCCAAGAAGAAATCTTTTTTAATTTCTGACTTAATTGGAATTGCTACACTAGCGTTCTTGTTCACAGCAATCATTATTGTAGCTTATTATACAGCATTAAATCAGTTAAATAAACAACGTCATATCTCTGAAATTAAAACAGATTTCATTAACAATATGACTCATGAGTTTAAGACTCCTATTGCAACAATAAATTTAGCTCTTGATGCGATTAAAAACCCTAAAATCATTGATGATAAAGAAAAAGTACATCGTTATCTTCAAATGATTAAAGACGAGAATAAACGCATGCATGCTCAAGTAGAAAATGTTTTACGTATTTCTAAACTTGAACGCAAAGAGCTTGATATTAAAAAAGAGTCTTGCAATATGCATGATATTATTGAAGAAGCAGTAGAGCATGTTAGTTTAATAATTGAAGATAGAGAAGGAGAAATCAATGTTGATTTGAAAGCTGTCAAAACAACAGTTTTATTAAATGATGTTCATTTCACAAATGTATTGGTTAATATTTTGGAAAATGCGATTAAGTATTCGCCCGAAAAACCAATAATTAATGTAACATCAGAAAATATTAAAAACTTTATTGTCATTAAAGTTAAGGATCAAGGACAAGGAATTAGCAAAGCAGCACAAAAGAAAATATTTGATAAGTTTTATCGAGAGCATACAGGAGATATTCATAATGTGAAAGGACACGGACTCGGATTAGCTTACGTAAAAAGAATAGTTGATGACCATCACGGAGAAGTAATGGTCGAAAGCGAAAAAGGAAAAGGAAGTACATTTATAATCAAACTACCATTAATTTATTAAATTATGGATACAAGCAAAAAAATATTATTAGTAGAAGACGATCCAAATTTTGGAGCAATTCTTCGTGACTATTTATCTATGAATGATTTCGAAGTAGTTCTTGCCAAAAATGGTATGGAAGGTTTCGAAAAATTTAAAAAAGATAATTACGATTTATGTATTCTAGATGTAATGATGCCTTACAAAGACGGATTTACTTTGGCTAAAGAAATTAGAGAAAAGAATAAAGAGGTTCCTCTTATTTTCTTAACGGCTAAAACAATGAAAGAAGATGTTTTAAAAGGATACAAAGTTGGTGCTGATGACTATTTAAATAAACCATTCGATTCAGAAGTTTTATTGATGAAGATTAAAGCAATCATTCAAAGAAAAGCATCTGAAGTAAAAGCTGATGTGGCAAAATTTGAATTTGAAATTGGAAAATTCCAATTAAACTCTAAACTTCGTTTCCTAACTTTTCCTGGTGATGAACCAATTAAATTATCACCAAAAGAAAACGAATTGCTTAAAATGTTAGCATTGCACGAAAACGATTTGATGCCAAGAGAATTAGCGCTTACTAAAATTTGGAGAGACGATAATTATTTTACATCAAGAAGTATGGATGTGTACATCGCAAAACTTCGTAAGTATCTTAAATCTGACGAGAATGTTGAAATCTTAAACATTCACGGAGAAGGTTTCAGGTTAGTAGTAAAGAAATAATCAAAATCCCAGCTTTTGCTGGGATTTTTTATTTACTCTAGTAACATAGCAAAACAAACTTTGCCTTCTTTACTAACTGTAAAATGTGATTGATCTTCATTGCAATTGATACTAATTGTATCATTCCAATTCAATTCACGAAGGAAATTCATTTCAAAAGCGTTTATTTGCTTTTTAAGAACTGTTTTTGGGTTAATAGTATCCAAGCACCACTCAAGGTATTTTGTGTTGTTAGCGTGGTTTACAATATCTAAATCAGAGAGTAAAACTTTTCTTTCTCCAACGGGTTTTGTATCTTCAGTAATGTTTATCCTTGAAAACGATTTTTCCGTAGCTTTCCAATCAGGAAATTTTTCAAAATGTTCGTGAGGTAAGGCCAATGGTTCAGACTTACGAAGTTGCGTGTTAAAAACTGCCCAATACGTTGTTGCACCAGCTATTTTTTTATCATTCAAATACATTTCGATATTACGAATAGATTTGTTTCCCTCAAGGCTTTCAATCCAAGTTTTTACCACAACTTTATCCTGCCATTTAGGTAATTCTAAAATTTCGACCCTAATTCTACTTAATACCCAAGCCTGATGATGCTCCTGCATGTCATTAAAGCTAAGACCACCATGAATCGAATGCTCAGCAGCAGTTAGCTGAAGTAAATTACACAAATCAACATACTTCAAAAAACCATTAGGAGCACATTGTGTAAAATTTATTTCCCATTCATGAGAATAAATAGAGGTGAAGTTTTCTGAAATTGGCATTTATAATTATGAATTATGAATTATGAATTA
>CAMLKV010000320.1 GCA_946480635.1 uncultured Flavobacterium sp. | reverse complement strand
TTTGCTTTGAAAAATTAGGGGTGCTGACCAATCCTGAATTGGACAGTTCATGGCTAAGAGTTTTGGATAAAAACGAGTACGATTATTTAAAAGAAGAACAAATCATCTCAAAAGGAATGCTTCCGAAATTAGAAAATGCATTCAGAGCCAGTGAATCAAAAGTGGCAAAAGTGGAAATCTGTCATGCGGATTATGCGAGCGAGCGAGGTGAATCTTTTATCGGAACCCAAATAATTTAAACTATGGAACAATTACAAAAAGAAGTGTTGGAACTTTTGCAAAAGTTGATTGCCACACCTTCTTTCAGTAAAGAAGAAGATAAAACAGCGGAAATTTTGAATGATTTTTTTGTTCAGAAAGGAATTCCAACAACGAGATTGTTGCATAATGTTTGGGTAAAGAATAAGTATTTTGACGATTCAAAACCGACAATCTTATTGAATTCGCATCACGACACTGTAAAACCGAACAAACAATACACAAGAGATCCTTTTAGTCCGAATATCGAGGATGGAATTTTATATGGTTTGGGAAGTAACGACGCTGGCGGACCACTTGTTTCTTTAGCTGCTTGTTTTTTGCATTTTTATGACAGACAGGACTTGCAGTTCAATTTGATTTATGCTGTGACCGCAGAAGAAGAAATATCTGGGAATAACGGAGTTGAAATCGTTTTACCGGAATTAGGAAATATTTACTTCGGAATTGTAGGCGAACCCACCAAAATGGATATTGCTATTGCAGAAAAAGGACTTTTCGTGATTGACTGTATTGCCCACGGAAAATCAGGACATGCGGCAAGGGAAGAAGGAGAAAACGCGATTTACAAAGCTTTGAAGGATATCGAATGGTTTAGAACGTTTGAATTTCCAGAGGAATCGGAAATGCTGGGTAAAGTGAAGATGTCGGTAACTATTATCAATGCTGGTGTACAACATAATATGGTTCCGGAAAGTTGTCAGTTTACAGTGGATATCAGAACAACCGATAAATACAATAACGAACATGCTTTGGTAATTATCAAACAGCATGTTAATTGTGAAGTGATTCCGCGTTCGACCCGGTTGAATCCTTCATTCGCCCCGAAAGAACATCCTATTGTGCAAAGCGGCATCGCATTGGGAAGAGCTATTTACGCTTCGCCAACGACTTCGGATCAAGCCCTGATGAACGGCTTTCCAACGTTCAAAATGGGACCAGGTGATTCAGCAAGATCGCATACGGCCAACGAATATATTTATGTAGAAGAAATCAACAAAGGCATTGAAATTTATATCGATATGCTGGAAAAATTTAATCAGACAGATTATGAAATCGCCACTAGTAAATAGTTTGTGTAAACAAACACCTAGAATTAAAAAGGCGATAACATATGTTACCACTAAAAATAAAATTTAAACATATGAAACTGTGGCAAAATACAACTGATTCTATAAAAACTTCCATTTCAGCAATGGTGGAACAGTTTACTATTGGTCAAGATACAATCTGGGATTTGTATTTGGCAGAAGCCGATATCAAAGGATCGCTTGCCCATACATCTATGTTACACGAAATTGGTTTACTGACTACGAAAGAATTGAAAGAAGCCCATGAGGGTTTAGAGCAAATTTTGAAAACCGTATACGATAAGACTTTCATCATTGAAGAAGGAGTAGAGGATGTACATTCCCAAGTCGAATTATTGCTAACCCAAATGAAAGGCGAGGTTGGCAAAAAAATACATGCCGGGCGTTCGAGAAACGATCAGTCATTATTGGACATCAAGTTGTTTATAAAGTCGGAACTCAAGCAAATTGTTGACAAGACTGAAACTGTTTTCAATAGTTTGATTGATTTGAGCGAGAAACATAAAAACGATTTATTACCAGGCTACACGCATTTCCAATTGGCGATGCCTTCATCATTCGGTTTATGGTTTGGTGCTTATGCCGAAAGTTTGTGCGATGATTTGGAGCTGATCCTTGCTGCTTACCATATGACAAACAAAAACCCATTGGGTTCGGGTGCCGGATATGGTTCTTCTTTTCCATTGAACAGGACATTCACGACTTTATTGCTCAATTTTGAGTCGATGAACCATAATGTGGTGTATGCCCAGATGACAAGAGGGAAAGTTGAAAAAGTGACAGCCATGGCTTTATCTGGAATTGCTTCTACACTGACAAAATTTTCGATGGATGTGTGTTTGTACATGAACCAGAATTTCGGATTTATTACTTTTCCAAAAGAATTGACTACAGGGAGCAGTATCATGCCACATAAAAAGAATCCGGATATTTTTGAATTGATCAGAGCCAAATGCAACAGAATTCAGGCATTGCCAAATGAATTAACATTGTTGACGAATCTACCTTCGGGTTATCACAGGGATATGCAATTAACCAAGGAATGTTTGTTTCCAGCGATTATTGCTTTAAAAGACTGTTTGGATATACTTGAGGTAATGCTGAAAAACATCAGTATAAAGGAAAATATTTTATCGGATGAAAAGTATTTGAATCTCTTTACGGTAGAAGCAGTTAACGAACTGGTGTTATCAGGAATTCCATTCCGTGAAGCCTATAAAATAGTGTCAAAACAAGTAGAAGAAAATCAGTTTGCCTACAACAACAAAACGATTAACCATACCCATGAAGGAAGTATTGGTAATTTACAAAATGATAAAATAAAAGAAGAGTTTATCCAAAAAAGGAAACAAATGGTTTAATCTTCCGGTAAGTAATAGGAAGTTTCATTTTTCACCATACTCATCACAATGTTACTGTGATACTGTCCAATGTTGGGGATATTAGCCAATTTATTCACCACAAAATCATTGTAAGCATCAATATCCGTTGTAGCAATTTTCAACATATAATCATAAATGCCTGAAAGACTAGTTACCTCTAGAATTTCAGGCATTTCCATTACTTGATCTTCGAAATTTTTTAAATTTTCTCTAGATTGTTTTTTAAGAGTAACATTACAGTACGCAAAAAGTTTGATACCCACTTTTGAAGGATTCAAAATCACGGCACTCTTTTTAATAACTCCTGATTCTTCAAGATGCTTGATTCTTTCATAGGTTGGAGTGTACGATAATCCTACCATAGCCGCAACATCCTTCACAGAAAGTGTACAGTCTTTTTGTAAAATGTTTAAAATTTTTGCGTCTATTTTATCCATAAAAGAAAAGTAAGCGGGTATCGCTTACTCCTTAGTTTCGTCTTCTTTTTTAGTATTTGTAGGAGCTGTATCTTCTCCTTTAGAAGCTTTTTTGAATTCATTCAACCCACTTCCTAATCCTTTCATTAATTCTGGAATT
>CAMLKV010000319.1 GCA_946480635.1 uncultured Flavobacterium sp. | reverse complement strand
GCTAGTGGAGCAGTCTTTTTTATTAAGTGTCTTATATTGGATAAAATTGAGGCCTTCTCTTCTGGGAAATCAGAGATGTACTCATCAACGCTTTGATATTTTTTACTGTAATTAAGCACTTTGCATGAAAAAAATCCGTTTCTAAATGAAACGGATTTTAAGAATTTATTTTTAAACTGTTTCGTCTTCTACAGATGCATTAGGGGCATTTTCACCTACAGAGCTAATTCCGTTGTCTCTTCCTTGCTCGCTTTCATACATTTGACTAGAACCAATGATTTGTCCGTTTCCAGCTTTTAAGTTGAAATAAAACTTACCATTAGCAGCTGTTTTTTTATCAAAATTAGATTCGTCTTGTGAATTTTTTCTAACAGATTCGATACCATTTTCACATCCAGCCTTTGCTGAATATCCTTCGCTAGTCAAAATTACTTGTCCGTTACCAGCTTTTAAATTAAATTGGAATTCGCCATTAGTTCTTTTAGAAATTACAAATTTTCCCATAGTAAATAGATTAGTGTTTTAATTTGTAAGAAAGATATGAAATATTGTGAAAAATAAAAAATCCGCTTCAAAAAAATTGAGGCGGATTTTTATTATTAATCTAATTCTAACCTACTAATAGTAAGTATAACGTCTAACCTTAGCGATGTATTTTGCTAAACGAATAACTTGATGACTATATCCGTATTCGTTATCATACCATACATAAAGAACAATGTTTTTACCATCTCCAGATACTAATGTAGCATTACTGTCATAAATTGAAGGCTGTGCAGTTCCTACAATATCCGAAGAAACTAATTCATTGTTTAATGAATATTTAATTTGCTCAACTAAAGCACCTTCTAAAGCATATTTTTTCATAATGTTGTTTAATTCTTCAACAGAAGTTTGTTTTCCTACTTCTAGATTTAAAACAACTAATGATCCATTAGGAACCGGTACACGAATAGCGTTTGAAGTTAATTTACCAGCTAAGCTAGGTAATGCTTTTGCAACAGCACTTCCAGCTCCAGTTTCAGTAATTACCATGTTTAAAGCAGCAGAACGACCACGACGGTATTTTTTGTGCATGTTATCAACCAAGTTTTGGTCGTTTGTATATGCGTGGATAGTTTCGATGTGTCCTTTTACAACACCTAACGTATCTTCGATTACTTTTAAAACAGGTGTAATTGCATTTGTAGTACATGAAGCAGCAGACCAGATTTTAACTTCATCTGCATTGTAATCTTCATGATTCACACCGTAAACAATGTTTGGAACACCTTTACCTGGAGCAGTTAATAATACTTTTTCAACTCCTTTAGAAGTTAAATGTCTAGCTAGAGCTTCTTCTGTTGTGAAAGCTCCAGTGTTATCAATAACTAAAGCATCGTTGATTCCGTATTGAGTATAGTCAATTTCTTCTGGAGAATTTGCTGTGATAATATGTACGGTTGCTCCGTTAATAATTAATGCATTGTTTTCTGGATCAGCTTGTACAGAACCTTCAAAGTCACCGTGAACCGAATCATAGCGCAATAAAGAAGCGCGTTTTTCTAATAAAACAGCATCATTTTTATCACGAGTTACAATAGCACGTAAACGTAATTGTTGTCCTTTTCCGACTTTAGATGACATTTCACGAGCTAATAAACGACCAATACGTCCAAAACCATATAAAACAACATCTTTAGGTTTAATTTCAGAAGTGTCTTTAGCGTTTCTTAACTTGTCAACAACAAATGCCATTGCATCGTTGTATTTGTTGTCTTCTAAATGATATTCGTACGTTAATTTTCCAATATCAAGTCTTGAAGGAGGTAAGTCTAATTTGTTGATAGCGCGAGCAATTTCAACTGAATCAAAAACATTGATTGGTTTTTGAACGAATTCACCTGCATATTCGTGTAAGTTTATAATATCACTTACATTTCTGTCTATTAATTGATTTCTAAAAAGAACTAATTCGATTGACTTATCATACCATAAATCGCTTATGATTTTGATAAATTCAACAGCAGCTCTTCTTCTGTCAGCTTGGAAAGCTATTTCTTTTTCGTAAACAGTTGTGTTGTTGCTCATTGTTATAAAAGAGTTTATTGTTTTTTACTGCCGCAAAAGTATCAATTTCAAACGTTTTCGTAAAATTATTTATAATATTTTTTTAATAAAAAAGCCAATCAAAATCTGATTGGCTTTCATCTGTTTTGCATTTTTTCTTATAACAAGAAACGTAGTATTTGACCATTATTTGTTAGCAATTCTATTTGAGAGCGTTGATTTTCTCCTTTTTTAGAAAGCACTCTTGTGATTGTTTCTATATCTGTGGCTTTTACATTGTCAACACTCAAAATAATTCCGCCTTTTAATTGATCAGCGTATTCAACCAATTCTTCATTGGTGATGTCTTTTATTTTTACACCGTAGTTTACTCTAAAGTTTTTCTTATCTGCGGCGTCAATATCTTCTAATTCTAAACCTTTTAGGTCATAGTTGATTAGCTCCTTTTTAGTCAATTTTACAGAAGTAGTCATCAATTTTCCATCTCTTAAGAAACCAACTTTTACTTCGTCATTAGGTCGTTTTGTATTAATATATGAAGTTAAATCTGCAAAAGTTATAATTCCTTTGTCGTCAATTTTGTTGATGATGTCACCTTTTTTAAGACCAGCTTTTTCAGCGCCAGTATTTTTAGATACCTTGCTAATTAAAACTCCTGTAGTTTCTTTTACACCAAATTCTTTTGCTGTCGCACTATTTAATTCACCTCCTTCAATTCCTAATACGCCACGTTGTACATTACCATATTCCATTAAATCTTCCACAATTTTACGTGTAAGATTAGAAGGTACGGCAAATGAATAGCCTGTGTAACTTCCAGTAGGAGATGAAATCATTGTGTTGATACCTACTAATTCTCCACGAGTATTTACAAGTGCTCCACCACTGTTTCCGGGGTTTACAGCCGCATCTGTCTGAATAAATGACTGAATGCCTTGATTGCTTAAATCTCTAGCTTTTGCCGAAACAATACCTGCTGTTACTGTAGAAGTCAAATTGTAAGGGTTTCCAACTGCAAGAACCCATTCTCCAACTTTTATATTGTCTGAATTTCCAAAGGTAGCATAAGGTAATTTGGTGTCGGCTTGTACTTTAAGTAATGCGATATCCATTTTACTGTCTGTACCCACTAATTTAGCTTTGTATGTTTTGTTGTTGTTAAGGGTTACTTCAAGTTCGGTAGCGTCTTTAACCACGTGGTTGTTGGTTACAATATAACCATCTTCACTAATAATTACACCAGATCCTGTTCCAACCTGCATTTGCTGTC
>CAMLKV010000318.1 GCA_946480635.1 uncultured Flavobacterium sp. | reverse complement strand
ATGTAAAATAGATTTCCCTCTTAGATCTCCAAGTAGCTTTAGTTCGATATCATTAAGGGAAGATTTTCCATTTAAAAAATCATCATTGGCATAGAATTCTGAATTCACATGGACATCCGTTTTTTCGTTCCATGTTTTTTTGTTGATTTCTAAATAATTTAGATTGCTCATTTATACTATTTTTAATTCCATTTGAATATCCGCCCTGTCATAATCGGTTGGATCAAGTGGAGTTTCTATAAAATTATATTTTCTGTATAGATTTATTGCAGGTGAAAGTTTTCTGTTTGATACCAAGAATATTTTTTCAGCTTTTTTGTCTTTGGCAAAATCAATGCAAGCTTTCATTAATAGGTTGCTTAACTTCATTCCTTGAAATTTTTTATCGACGGCCATTTTAGCTAATTCATATGTTTTGTTGTCAACCTTTATCATAGCTACGGTGCCAGCAATTTCTTCATCAACCAAACAAAAAAATATTTCACCTTCATGTTCTATAATGTCTTTTTCAATGTTATTGAAAGTTTCTATGTCATGAGGTTCAACATAAAAATACTCTTCTAACCAAGCTTTATTTAATCGTATGAAGTCATTTTTGTATTCTGAATTGTAAGTAATTATTTTAATTTCCATTTGAATATAAAATCGTAATTTTGTCACTCAAATTTAATTATAATTACGATGCAAGACGGTATTTACGCAAAATTTAATACTTCAAAAGGGTCGATTTTAGTAAAATTAACTCACGATTTAACACCTGGTACAGTAGGAAACTTTGTAGGTTTAGCTGAAGGGAATTTAGAAAATTCAGTAAAGCCACAAGGGCAAAAATATTACGACGGATTAAAGTTTCACCGAGTTATTCCTGATTTTATGATTCAGGGAGGTTGTCCTCTAGGAACTGGAACTGGTGATGCTGGTTATAAGTTTGACGATGAGTTTCATCCTTCATTACGTCATGATAAACCAGGAGTTTTATCTATGGCTAATGCTGGTCCTGGTACAAATGGATCACAATTTTTTATCACACATGTGGCTACGCCATGGTTAGACGGTAAACACTCTGTTTTTGGACATGTTGTTGAAGGACAAGATATTGTTGATGCAGTAGCTCAAGGAGATGCTTTAGAAAGTGTTGAAATTATTAGAGTTGGTGCAGAAGCTGAAAAATGGAATGCTGTAGAGGCGTTTAGAACTTTTGAAGGTTCTCGCTTAAAAAGGATTGAAGAAGCTAAGCGTCAAGCTGAAGAGGCAATGGAAAAATTAGCTGCAGGTTTCGAAAAAACTGAAAGTGGTCTACGTTATAAAATTATTCAAAAAGGAAATGGTAAAAAAGCAGAAGCTGGGAAAACGGTTTCAGTTCATTACCAAGGTTCATTAGAAAATGGAAAAACATTTGATAGTTCTTATGCTCGTAAAAAACCAATTGAGTTTCCTTTAGGAAAAGGTCATGTTATCGAGGGATGGGATGAAGGTATTGCATTACTTCAAGTAGGTGATAAAGCTCGATTTGTTATTCCGGCTTATTTAGGATATGGTGATAGGGGCGCAGGAGGAGTTATTCCGCCAAATGCTACTTTGGTTTTTGATGTTGAGTTAATGGATGTTAAATAATCCTAATCGATACAAGTATTAGAGAAAGCTGCCAATTAGGCGGCTTTTTTTGTATTTTGTGTTAAATTTTGTGTAATAAAATTCTTATAATGATAAAAATTTTTATTTTTATGAAGTCAAATATTTGCAAATAGACAGACATTAAACTTTAAAAAAATTAAAACTAAAAAATCATGAAAAAGAACGAAAATTCTAAAAAGCCTTTTTTTGCTAATTTCTTAGAAAATCAAATTTCAAAAGACGAGCAAAACTCAATTCAAGGGGGAGCAGTAACTAGTGTTTTATCTGACACAGTTCAAACAATGAAATATCCTTCAGACAGTGAAGATGGACCAGGAAACCCAACTAAGCCATCATTAGATATTTACGAAACAATGAAATATCCTTCTGATAGCGACGAGGCTGGAACAGAAATCTAAATTATAAATGTTGAGCAATGCTTTGGTATTGCTCAACTATTTTTTGCCTATGGTTTTATGTATTACACACAGTAATGATTTCTATACAGTAGATATTGTCATAAATAGATTAAAAGAATTGGGAATTGAAGTTCTACGATTTAATTCTGACGATTTCTCGTATAAAATTAATTTTGAATACCATAATTTTTCAGGTAATCAAGTTTTAAAGCTTGTGACTCCTAATTACGAAATTACTTCCGATAAAATTAAAGCAGTTTGGTATAGAAAACTTTGGAATGTTTCTATTCCAGAAAATCTTGATGATGATTATAAAAAAATATATTATCAGGAATATAGTACTATGAGAAACATTTTTTTTAATTCTTTAAAAAATGTTCCATGGATAAACCCAATTCAAATTGATCATGAAATTGGGGAAAATAAAATGATGCAATTAAAATTAGCTTCAGAATCTGGACTAATTGTTCCCAAGAGTTTGTTTACAAACAATGCAGAATCTGTTCGTGATTTCTTTTACTCAATTTGTAATCAACAAATGATTGCAAAGCTTCACGGTGCTTTGTCTAGAAGCATGTCTGGAGATACCCCTTTTTTCCCAACAACCATTATTCAAGAGATTGATTTAGAAAATTTAGACTCTTTAGTGTATTGTCCTATGATTTTTCAAGAGAAAATAGATAAACAATACGAATTAAGACTTATATATGTTGATGGTGAATTTTTTACCGGAAAAATAAATGCTGAAAAGTCTATTGCAGGGTCAATAGATTGGAGAGCAGCAACAGATATTAGACCTTCTTGGGAAAAATATAATTTGCCTTCAGAAGTAGAATTGTCTATTAAAAAAATGATGAAAAAAATGAACCTATTTTTTGGAGCGATTGATATTATTCGTAAAAAAAATGGTCAATATGTATTCTTAGAAGTTAACCCACAAGGAGAATGGGGTATGCTTCAAAGAGATTTAGGGTTACCTATCGGAGAAGCTATTGCTGATAGGATAGTTAGCCAAATTATTAAAAAAGAAATTGAAATAAAAAAATCAACATATATAACAACATAATGAAAAAGATATTAATTATAACACATTCTCAAGACAATGAAAGTATTGAGACAGTTTCAAAAAAAATTAAAGCTTCAAATGGATTGCCTATTCGTTTTAATGTTGATGAATACCCTTTAAAATATAGTATAAGTTCTTGCTTTGAAAATAATGAATGGAAAGTTTATTTAGACTATCAAGGAGTAAGGGTTTCTATACATGATGTAGAAGCAGTTTGGTAC
>CAMLKV010000317.1 GCA_946480635.1 uncultured Flavobacterium sp. | reverse complement strand
TCAGAAAGTGGATAAAACATACAGAACCATCCCTAATAAAAATGGACGCGTCATTACCGGACTTTCAATGGGTGGTCACGGAGCATTGTATTTATCTGCCAGACATCCTGATTTATTTTGTGCTGCCGGCAGTATGAGTGGTGCTGTTGATATGGGAGTAATGTTAAACCGTGAATCTTCTGCTCAGGTAATTAAACTGATGGAACCAGTTTTTGGGGATAATGATATAAAATTGTATGAGCAGCATGCGGTTTTAAATATGATAGATAAAATGAAAGCCAATAAACTGCCATTATTTATCGATTGTGTGTTGATGATTTTTTAATAGAACCCAATAAAGAATTGCACAGAAGGCTGGTGTATAATAAGGTAGAACACGATTATACCGAACGTCCCGGAGCGCACACTTGGGAATATTGGGAAAATTCGCTGCCTTATCATGTATTATTTTTTAGTAAAATATTGTTTAAAAATCAGGATATTACAAAAAAATAAGTAAAAATATTCCCAAAGAAACTGTAAAATGTTTTTTTTGGTTTGATTTTTGGAATACCTTTAAGTATAAACTTTAAATATAAAAAAGATGAAAAAGATATTGACACTTTTTGCAGTTGTTGGATTAATCGCTTTTACAAGCTGTGAAGGACCTGAAGGGCCTCCGGGAGAACCGGGACCAATTTCATATGTTTATGAAGTTGATGCTAATTTTGTTGGACCCAATTATTCTGTTACTAGCAATCCATCTGGTATGCTATCAGGAGATAATATTTTAGTGTATGAATTAGTCGGTACAAGTGGAGGGGATAGTTGGGCATTATTGCCTCAGATATATTACTTTAATGATGGATTAGAAACAGCGCAGTATAATTACAGTTTTTCTAAAAATAGAGTTACAATTTTTATTGATGGTAGTTTAAGTGATTTTTCTCAGTTGCCTAGTAGTTTTAGAACAGGAAAAACATTTAGAGTTGTGATTATTCCTGGTGATGATGGTATAAATGCTAAAAAAGTTAAAACAGATTATTCAGATTATAATGCAGTTATCAAAAAATATAATATTGATGATAGCAACGTTAAAAAATTAAACTAATTATTAGTTTGAAAACAAAAAAAGGAAATCGTAAGATTTCCTTTTTTTATGGAATAAATTTAGTTTAAATAACTACAACAATTAACTCAGTTAAATTAATGCTGTAATTTTATTATTTTGTGTTTTAGGTTAAATTAATAAGATTTTTATATATTTTTAACTTTTTTAATGTTCGAATAAAAAACTATCTCCTAAATGTTCAAATCTTTTACTCAGAAAAAAAAATATAGCTTTGTTTATTTTTTATTGATTATTTCAATATGTAGCTGTTTACAAGCACAAGAGAACAAACCAATTCCTGATATAGAAAAAATATATCTTCATACAGACAATTCACGATATTTTATTGGAGATGATTTATATTATAAAGCCTACACTGTTCGTGCGTACAACAATTTGCTTTTTGATAACAGCAATATTTTATATGTAGAATTAATTTCGCCGGATGCTAAAATCATTGCCAGAAATAAGACCAATTTAGAAATGGGTTTAGGGAATGGCGATTTTCACTTATCAGATTCTTTAGGTGTAAAACCTGGGGTTTATCAGTTACGGGCTTATACCAATTGGAATAGAAACTTTGGGGAAGATTTGGTATTTAAAAAGAATATTGAAATCATAGATGTTTTTGAATCACATTCCAAACCTAATAAAACTCAAAATAGTATTTCAGATGTTAAGGTCACTGAAATCAGTAAACAAAATAATTTCAAAATTGATTTCTTTCCCGAAGGTGGTTCGCTTTTGCAAAATGTGGCAAGTGTTGTGGGTTTTAAGGCTGTTGATGCAAAAGGAAATCCGATAGATGTCACGGGTGAAATTTTTGATTCCGATAATGAATTGGTTACTTCGTTTTCAAGTACTCATGATGGTATGGGGAAACTTCAGATAATACCCATTGAAGGAAAAAATTATTATGCAAAAACCAAGTTTCCTGATAGGCCAGAACTGAGAACTGAGCTTCCAAAAGTTACTAAATCAGGCTATTCGTTAAGTTACAGGGTAGTAAGAGGTAAAAGTATTATATCAATAATGACTAATGAGGAAACCTTGTTGCAAAATCCAAATGCGGTACTTACAGTTGTTTGTAAAGCAAAAGGCATCACTTATTTTGAAAATCCGCAAACGGTAACACAAACAGTTGTCTCTTTTGAACTTCCTAAAGATATGACTCCAGAAGGAATCAGTCAGGTAACAATATACGACAGCAGTTTAAAACCACTTAGCGAGCGTTTGATTTATATTGAAAAAAATCAGGATTTAGAAGTGCAATTATCAACAGACAAAGTAAACTATCAGCCGAATGAAAAAGCTATGGTAAACGTTATTTCAAAATCTAAAACAGGTATTGCCAAATCTGCCAGTTTTTCATTAAGTGTAACTGATATGAATGGAGTAAGTGAAGAGAAAGATTTTGGGACAAACATTAGTTCTTATTTTTTGATTGAATCAGATATTAGAGGTAAGGTGCATAATCCGGGATATTATTTTGATGCTGCCAATGTAAAACGACTGGATCATTTAGAGAATTTGCTTTTAACGCAAGGCTGGCGTGATTTTGTATGGAAAACAATACCAAAGTCTAATGATAATATTAAGTATACAGCCGAAAAAGGTTTTACAATAACCGGCAGGGTTAAGCAGCTTTTTGGTAATAAGGCAAAAGTGAATCAAAGAATAGGAATGGTTTTAATGAATAAAAAACATATGAATGTTTTTAAAACATATACCGATTCAATAGGCAGTTTTAAATTCGAAAATATCATGTTTTCCGGAAAAACGAAAATGTCATTAAATTCCAGAAATGAAAAAGGAAAGTATACAGGTGAAATAATAGTAAATCCTTTTGAACAATCTCCGATGACAGTAGCTTTTAAAAATGAACCAATTAACTGGGATGAACCAACAAAACTAATTGCTGAAAACGTTTTTAAGAAATACACAGCTTTTGGGGTAAAACCTGAAAATATTCTGGATGAAGTAAGTATTGCGGGGAAAAAGAAATCCAGGTCAATTTCTTATTTTGGAATTCCGGATGCAAGTTATGTTGCAGATAAGGATCTAAGTTTGTTTACCAATATTTATGAGCTTATTCAGCAAAAAATATCAGGAGTTGTCTCTTTTGATGATACAGTTCGATTTGTTCGTTATGAAGCACCACCGCTTTTTATAATAAATGGAATGACCGCTTTTAAAGAAGAAGTAGATGGTATTTATCTGGCAGATATAGAAAAAATAGATGCTATAAA
>CAMLKV010000316.1 GCA_946480635.1 uncultured Flavobacterium sp. | reverse complement strand
TATAATTAAGAAATTTCGACCTAATTATATACATTTGATTTATTAGCTAACCTAAATTTAAAATATGGCAGGATTTGAAGAGCAGTCAACTCAAAAGCTTTTTGAGAGAAAATTTATTACCGAAGAGCAATTAGCTCAGATAAAAAGTTATCGCAGTTTGGGCATTTTTTCGTTAAACGCTGAATTAAAAGTGTTTTTGTATTTATCAGTTTTGCTTTTTACGTCCGGTATTGGAATTTTGATTTATGAAAACATTGATACTATTGGGCACGTCGCCATTCTGTCTTTATTATTGATTGTCACTGTAGTTTGTTTTTACTTCTGCTTTAAAAATTCAAAAGGTTTTCAAAAAACAGAAACTACTTTTGAAAGTCCTGTTTTAGAATATTTGGTACTTCTTGCAAATATCCTGACCTGTATTTTTATCGGATATTTACAATTTCAATACAAACCTTTCGGAACACATTATGGTTTGGCAACATTGGTACCTACAATTGTTAGTTTTATTTGTGCTTATTATTTTGACAACAAAAGCGTGCTAACTATTGCTATTACAGGTTTGGCTGCTTATGTAGGTTTTTCTGTAACACCTCAGGATTTATTTCATAATGATTTCTATTCTCATCTCGAGTTAAGCTATTCTGCAATAATTCTGAGTGGTTTATTGATTTTATAGTATCGCTTCAATTAGTAATATGGTTTATGAGTATGATGGGTTATGGCTTCTTTTTTCTGCAGTTCTTGCTGGATCTTGTTTTTATTTTTCCAAAGTCAGCTATGAACTTAAGGCCATTTCCTTATATGTTTTTATGATTTTGTACGCCTATATCGGAATAAATATTTTCCTTTTCAGAGTTTTTGAGAATGTCGATTTTTCAGAAATTTGGATGTTATTTGTTTTATTGATTCCGGGCTACTTTATTGGCTCGATAATCTTGTTTATAAAACTGATTAAAAACTTTAACAAACAAACAGCAGAATGATAGTATTCGATAAAAATAAATTAGAAAATTCTGTTCTGACTGAAGAAGCAGATGCATTGAAAAGTGCTGGTTTTATTGGTAAAGAACAACTTGATATTATAAAAAAAGAACTTCCTGTACTTAATAGTCATAAAAATATTCTGGTACGGATTGGTTTCTTTTTGTTGGGATCATTCTTGTATTCTTCCATATGCAGTGCCGTTTCACTTCTTGGAATTTCAGGATTGGATCATTACTGGGAAATTTTTCCTTTTTTCTTTGGTATAATTGGCATTATCGGATCAGAATTTTTAGCCAAAAAAGATTATTATAATCATGGATTAGATGATGCTTTTATTTTAGGAACAATATTGACTTTCGGCTGTGCAGTCACATTTATTACAAAGTTGGAAAATGTTCTTCCGGTTTCAATTATTGTTGCCATTATTTCACTAATACTATTTTTACGTTACATTCATTTGTTATCGGCATTAGTTTTTTATTTGGCACTGACCTTATCATTAGGATATTCAATATTTGAATATTTGGAAGCAGGACAATCAATTTTGCCTTTCTTCATGATGTTTTACGGTGCTGGCACTTATTTTTTATGCAGAAAATGGATTAAAGACCTAAGAGAACCTTATTATTATAATGGAGTCCTTTTGATAAAAAGCATCAGTTTGGTACTATTTTATCTATCAGGAAATTACATGATAGTTAGAGAATTATCAGCAAGTTTAACGGGAGGTTATTATGAGACAAGTCCGGAAATTCCGTTTGCATTTTTCTTTTGGGCTTTCACTTTTATAGTGCCGGTTTTATATCTTGTTTATTCATTAAAAAATAAAGACAGGATTATGCTTTGGATTAGCTTTCTTGCAATAGCTTTT
This sequence comes from uncultured Flavobacterium sp., assembly GCA_946480635.1. The sequence goes on along the minus strand of CAMLKV010000316.1, from coordinate 1,493 downwards.
TCATTTTACAGTTTCCGGTTTTATCATTCGGTTTTACCAATTGAAATTGCATTAACGGTAGGAGGATTAATCATGTTTGCAGTTGCGTTCTTTTTTATAAGAAAACTTAAAACAAAAGAAAGGGGATTGACATTCAGGCCAGACAGAATTTCAAATTCAAATACATTTTTGAACGCTGAAGCTTTAATAATTGCCTCAACATTCGCAATCAAACCGGAAGTTAAACCATCAGAATCACCAATGGAATTTGGTGGCGGAGGTTTTAGTGGTGGAGGATCAAAAGGAAGTTTTTAATAGATTTATATATAAAAAAACAGCGGAAAACTTTAGGTCTACCGCTGTTTCTAATTGTAATTAAATGTAGTATATTCTTGGTATGAAAATTATCCTTTTAAAATCTTAAAAGTTTTAACTTTGTTTTCAATTTGAACTTTACAAATATAAATTCCTCTGGTAATGTTTGCTATATTTAATTCTAATTTCTCGTTAGCATTAACATTTTTTGATTGTGTATAAACTTTAGAACCATTGGGAGAGAAAATTTCTATAACTGCTTTACCATTCTCGATACTTGAGAATTCAATACTTAAGATATTATCAATTACAGTTGGATAATATTTTATATCTAAATTAGCGACATTATCATTTACTCCAAGAGTATTTGGGCAGTTTGTTGATATTACACCAGTCGAACTAACCTGAAGTGTAGCTCCAGCACCACAAGATGTATTTGAAACGTAAGCTGCTACATCAGATGTATTAAGTTTTGTATATGAGTATGATGGTTTAGATGTAGTTCCATAATTTAAACCTGTTACTGCTGTGGAGGCTGATCCTCTAACACAATTATCAAAAAATAAGGATGCAGTTCCGGTTCCTTCTGTAACTGGACTTGAAATAGTCGCTATCTGTTCGAAGTTAGAATTCTCCACATAACAAGTAGAACCATTATTACCAGCGCCCAGACCAATAGCCTTTGCATTTGCTACACTAGTTTTATAATAACAATTCAATATGTGTAATTCAGCATTTCTGGCCCTTGGCATCCTTTCTTTACAGCCTTCTGCCCAATAACAGTTTTTTAAGGTAACACTAAACTTCCCGTCTGCAGGGAAATCTGTTATACCTGAACCTATCAAATCTGAAAAGCGATGATCAGAAGAGCCTCCTGAACCTCCTGCTATTGCAGCTTTTAAGTAAGTAAACTTACACCATGAAACAGTCGTATTATCTGCACTGCCTTTGATATCAAAATTACCATCCATTCCATCCTGAAATTCACAATGATCGACCCATACATTTGTTCCTTCATTAGTAAGATTGTCCCGACCATCAACATCATACGCACCAGGTCCCTCAAAAATCAGATTTCTTATAATAACATTGTTTGATCCGGGTTTTATGTATATAATTCCTGAATTTGCTGCAGATGTAGCAGAATTACCAATTGTAATCTGTAGATTTCTAAGTTTTGCTCCTGGCAATCCAATGAT
>CAMLKV010000315.1 GCA_946480635.1 uncultured Flavobacterium sp. | reverse complement strand
AACGATACTTACTGCATTTGACAGCAAATTTTGAAGCCCTGCTCCATAGAAAATATTATCTCCTAGAATCAGACATACATCATCATCCCCTATAAAATCTTCACCTAAAATAAAAGCTTGAGCCAGACCATCTGGCGATGGTTGTTCTACATATGAAAGTTTTAATCCGATTTGACTTCCATCTCCAAACAATTTTTGAAAATTTGGCAAATCATGTGGAGTAGATATGATAAGTATTTCTTTGATTCCAGCTAACATTAATACCGAAAGAGGGTAATAAATCATTGGCTTATCATATATTGGCAATAATTGCTTAGAAACCACTTGTGTAAGTGGGTGTAATCTTGTTCCTGAACCTCCTGCTAAAATTATTCCTTTCATATTAAAAGCTTTCAGCCTTCAGCTATTAGCTATTAGCAAAAGTCATATTGCCATAGCTTAATACTGATAACTATTGATATTGTTTTTCGTAATATTTTGCGTACTCACCAGAGGTTACATTATTTAACCATTCTGTATTGTCCAAATACCAGTCGATTGTTTGTTGTAGACCTTCTTCAAAAGTAACAGATGGCTCCCAACCCAATTCTTTATTGATCTTTGATGCATCAATCGCATAACGTAAATCATGTCCAGGCCTATCTTTTACAAAAGTTATTAATTGCTCAGATTCTCCTTGTTTACGGCCAAGTTTTTCATCCATTTTTTGACAAAGTAATCGTACTAAATCGATGTTTTTCCACTCATTAAAACCACCTATGTTGTAGGTTTCATGATTTTTCCCTTGATGAAACACTAAATCTATCGCTACAGCGTGATCTTTTACAAACAACCAATCACGAGTATAATTACCATCGCCATAAACTGGCAAAGGCTTTTTATTAATAATGTTATTAATAAACAATGGAATTAATTTTTCAGGAAAATGGAACGGACCATAATTATTAGAACAGTTAGTCAATACATATGGAAGCCCATAAGTTTCCCCATAAGCTCTGACAAAATGATCTGAACTAGCCTTAGATGCGGAATATGGTGAATTAGGATCATAAGAAGTGATTTCTGTGAATAAACCTGTTTCCCCTAAGGTTCCATAAACCTCATCTGTAGAAATATGATAAAAACGTTTTCCTTCGAAATTATCTTTCCAAAGTTTTTTAAAAGCATTCAAAAGATTAACTGTTCCTATAATATTTGTTTTCACAAATGCTAAAGGATCTGTTATTGATCGATCAACATGAGATTCTGCAGCAAGATGTAAAACTCCTTCAAACTGATATTTTTCGAAAATTTCATTGATAAAAACTTCATCAACTATATCTCCTTTTAAAAAAGTATAATTTGATTCGTTTTCAATATCCTTGATATTCTCTAAATTCCCGGCATATGTTAATGCATCTAAATTATAGATATGGTAGTTAGGGTAATTTTTAACAAACCTCCTTACCACATGAGATCCTATGAATCCCGCTCCGCCTGTAATTAAAATATTTTTCATAGATTAACTTCCTACTGCTGAATAAACAAAACCTATTTCTTTCATCTTTTGCTTGTCCAAAAGGTTTCTTCCATCAAAAACAAAAGCTGGTTTCGACATTGAGTGGTATATTTTTTGCCAATCGTAAACTTTAAACTCATCCCATTCAGTTAATATTGCAATTGCATGCGCATTATTACAAACTTCATAAGGATTTGTTCCAACTTCAATTTTATTATTAGTTTCTTCTAAATCAAATTTTATTTGATTTTCAGAAACTTTAGGGTCATAAACAACAACGTGTGCTTGTTCAGCTATTAAATCCTGAGCAACAGTTATTGCTGCAGATTCACGGGTATCATTTGTATCTTTCTTAAATGCCCATCCCAACATTGCAATCCTTTTCCCAGATACTGTATTATATAAAGTCTGAACAATATTTTTAGAGAAACGATGCTTTTGATGATCATTCATAATAACCACTTGTTCCCAGTAATCTGCAACTTCATTTAAACCATATGACTTGGCAATGTAAACCAAGTTTAATATATCTTTTTGGAAACATGATCCTCCAAAACCAACAGAAGCCTTGAGAAATTTTGCACCAATACGTGAATCCATTCCAATAGCTTTCGCTACTTCATTAACATCTGCCTCGGTTTTTTCACATAATTCTGAAATAGCATTAATAGATGATACTCGCTGTGCCAAAAATGCATTTGCAGTTAGTTTTGACAACTCAGATGACCAAACATTTGTTGTTAAAATCTTTTCTTTAGAAACCCAATTAGCATAAACATCTACTAAAGATTGTATTGCTTCGGAATCATTTCCTCCAATTAAAACTCTATCAGGATTATGTAAATCAGTTACGGCTGTGCCTTCAGCCAAAAATTCTGGATTAGAAAGAATTTGAAAATTAACTCCATTACCTGTATTATCTAAAATACTTTTTATTGCTTCGGCAGTACGCACCGGCAATGTTGATTTTTCAACTACTATTTTATCAGATTTAGCCACACGAGCAATTTGACGCGCACATAATTCTATATACTTCAAATCGGCAGCCATTCCTTTACCTGCACCATACATTTTGGTAGGTGTATTAACAGAAATAAAAATCATTTCTGCTTCTTCAATAGCTTTATCAACATCTGTAGAAAAAAATAAATTTCTTCCTCTAGCCTCTTTAACAACCTCATCTAAACCAGGTTCATAAACAGGAAGTTTTCCAAAATCAGTATCATTCCAAGCAGCAATTCTCGCTTCATTTAAATCGACAACTGTTACTTTTATATTTGGACATTTTTGTGCAATAACTGCCATCGTAGGACCTCCCACATAACCAGCACCAATACAACAAATGTTTTTTATTTTCATTCAATTTAAAATTAGGGTGTAAAATTACAGTTTTCCATCGACATGAGAACCTAAAATTCCTTTCACATCATATAAAACAGAATTTTCTTTTCTTAACTTAGATAAATCTATATCCATAAATTCTTTATGAGCAACACCTAAAACCAATGCATCAAATCTATCAGATGGTAATTTTGTAACTGTTTCAAGTTTATACTCATGGCTCACTTCTGCCGGATTTACCCAAGGATCATAAATAGTTACGTTTATTCCGTAATCACTCAATGCTGCAATGACATCGACAATTTTAGTATTACGTACATCTGGACAATTTTCTTTAAAAGCTATTCCTAGCATTAACAAATTGGCTCCATTTATGGCAATCCCTTTTTTAATCATCAATTTAACAACTTGTGATGCAACATACTCACCCATGCTGTCATTTAATCTTCTACCAGCCAAAATAATCTCAGGATGATATCCTTTTTCTTGCGCCTTTTGAGCCAAATAATA
>CAMLKV010000314.1 GCA_946480635.1 uncultured Flavobacterium sp. | reverse complement strand
AGTTGTTGAATTAAGCAACAAACCTACTTTTAAAGTTGAGAAAAGTTTTGAATTGCAAACCAAACCTCAACCTTCATTCAACAAACAATTTGATTTGTTAATGGAGGATTTGAAAAATAATCGTCAGAACGGAATCAAAAATTATCTTTTTTGTGCCAATGAGCAACAAGCCAAAAGATTTCACGACATTTTCGAGTCGATGGACGAGCAAAACCATGAGCATTTTGTAAAAGATTATGAAACTATAGTACTTCCATTATATCAAGGCTTTATTGATTACGAAAACAAAATTGCTTGCTATACAGATCATCAAATTTTTGAGCGTTATCATAAATTCTCTATCAAAAACGGTTATGCCAAAAAGCAAACCATAACACTTAAGGAGCTTAATGCGCTTTCGGTTGGCGATTATGTGACACATATAGATCACGGAATTGGAAAGTTTGGAGGATTGCAAAAAATTCAAGTAGATGGTAAAACACAAGAAGCCATAAAACTAGTTTATGCGGATAATGACATTGTATATGTAAGCATTCATTCCTTACATAAAATATCTAAATACAATGGTAAAGATGGTGTTCCACCAAAAATTTACAAACTTGGCTCAAGCGCTTGGAAAGCATTAAAACAAAAAACTAAAGCACGTGTAAAACATATTGCTTTCAATTTAATTCAGTTGTATGCAAAAAGAAGATTGGACAAAGGATTTGCTTTTGCGCCTGATAGTTATTTACAACACGAATTAGAAAGTTCCTTTATCTACGAAGATACTCCAGATCAGTTAAAAGCAACGCAAGATGTAAAAGCCGATATGGAAAGCGATCGCCCAATGGATCGTTTGGTTTGTGGTGATGTTGGTTTTGGTAAAACCGAAGTCGCTATTCGCGCCGCCTTCAAAGCAGCCGACAATAGCAAACAAGTAGCTGTTTTAGTGCCAACAACCATTTTAGCCTATCAACATTATAGAACATTTAAGGAGCGACTAAAAGATTTGCCTGTCAACATAAACTACCTCAACCGATTTAGAACTGCCAAGCAAAAAACAGAAATTCTAAAGGATTTAGAATCGGGTAAGCTTGATATAGTAATTGGAACTCATCAATTAGTAAATAAAAACATTAAGTTTAAAAATCTTGGTTTATTAATTGTCGATGAAGAACAAAAGTTTGGTGTAAACGTAAAAGACAAACTCAAAACCATTGCCGAAAACATTGATACTTTAACACTAACCGCAACACCTATTCCGAGAACTTTACAGTTTTCATTAATGGCCGCTCGAGATTTGTCTGTTATCTCTACTCCCCCACCCAATCGTTATCCTATAGAAACACAAGTCGTAGGTTTTAACGAAACTGTGATTAGAGATGCCATTTCGTATGAAATTGAACGTGGCGGCCAAGTGTATTTCATCAATAATCGCATTGAAAATATTCAGGAGATTGCAGGAATGATTCAGCGATTGGTTCCTAGTGCCAAAGTAAGTATTGGTCACGGACAAATGGATGGTAAAAAACTAGAAGAAGTCATGCTATCTTTCATGGAAGGTGATTTTGATGTTCTTGTTGCCACAACTATTATCGAAAGTGGATTAGATGTTCCAAATGCAAACACAATCTTCATCAACAACGCTAATAATTTTGGTTTATCTGATTTGCACCAAATGCGTGGTCGTGTAGGCCGAAGCAATAAAAAAGCATTCTGTTATTTCATAACACCTCCCTATTCTGCAATGACCGAAGAAGCTCGTAAACGTATTCAGGCATTGGAACAATTTAGCGAATTAGGAAGTGGTTTTAACATTGCCATGAAAGATTTAGAAATTCGTGGTGCTGGAGATTTATTAGGTGGTGAACAAAGTGGTTTCATTAATGAAATTGGTTTCGAAACGTACCAAAAAATCATGCAAGAAGCCATTGAAGAATTAAAAGAAAACGAATTTAAAGATTTGTATCCAGAAGAAAGTGATATTGAAACTAAAGAATACGTAAAAGACCTTCAAATTGACTCTGACTTTGAATTACTTTTCCCTGATGATTATATAAACAGTGTCACAGAACGTTTGAGTTTATACAACGACTTGGCTATTATCAAAACAGAAGAAAAATTACAAGAATACCAACAACAATTAGAAGATCGCTTTGGCAAATTACCTAAATCGGCATTAGCGTTATTGGACAGTTTACGTATTAAATGGATTGCGTCTCATTTAGGTATCGAAAAATTAGTTTTGAAACAAGGAAAAATGGTTTGCTATTTCTTAGGTGACCAACAAAGTAATTACTACCAATCGGCTCGTTTTCATAAAGTATTATTATTTGTACAGCAAAACAGCAACTTATGCAAGATGAAAGAAAAAGAGACCAAAAATGGTCTCCGTTTGTTATTGAGTTTTGAAAATGTGAAATCGGTTAAAAGAGCATTGGAATTGATAGAGATGATTTAATCTTTCACATTCAGTAATTTTAATATCCTACATAAAACCACTTATGTTGTTTTGTAGGATATTTTTTATTTATATTAGCTGCTGTTTAAACAAAAACCTATTCATAAATATATATGAATAACTTGTTAAATAATTTTATAAAACCAAAATTAAATAGCACAATACTACTTTTCTGTCTAATTAATTTAGGAATACTTTTTCAAAGTTGCCAAAAAGATGAAATAGAAAATGATTTCATCAACAGTTCAAATTATACTGTTAAAAAGAAAAGTGTTTCTGAAATTTTTAATGACAATCGATTTACCTCAGCTTTTCTTAAAATCCCCAAAGGGCAAAAGGCAAAAAAATCTAACAGATCAGTTATGGAACAGGACAACAATTTTGACATTGTTGATACTCCTGCCAAAGTAATAGAAACTGATTCTATGATTTCATACACCGTTTTAATTAGAAGAGAGGTTCCTACTATTGACAGTTTTGAAAACCTAGTAATTACTATACCGAAATATGGTCAAGAAATAAAAGCAGCTATAGTTAAGTATAATTTAAAATACACAACTCATGATTCCTTTAGTCTTTCAGGGACAATTAAAGCTACCCCTATTATATATGATCCTACACAAATAAACACGTTAGAAGCTCCATGTATTGATAGCTGGATACTCATGTGTTGCAACGATGGTAGTGGAGGCTATGGTGATTATCATGTGGCTGGTGAAAACTGCACTAATCGTAATTTTTTAAAATGGGAATATGTAGGATGCTCGGCAAATACTGGTGGTGGTGATAGTACTGGTGGCCCAGCACCACAACAACCAGCACCTTGAAGCGGAGGTAGTGGCGGAACGGTAACTTCACCTGTTCCTCCTTGTATAAAATGCCCCACCGTTGAAGAAAACCAAGTTACACAT
>CAMLKV010000313.1 GCA_946480635.1 uncultured Flavobacterium sp. | reverse complement strand
TTTGTTTGTAAAGGCAGGTCTCCTGGCTTGCGTCTTGTTGTTTACCTTCCCATCCCTTTGTTTTAAAAACGAGACAGTGGTGTGTAGATAACAACAAGCTTCATAGCTTACAGTTGCGGGTACAGCTTAGGTATTTCACCTAATTCCCTTTTAATGTGTTTTGCAAAAAAAGCAAAACGACAACCTCAATACGGATGCAAATATAACATTCCAATTAGAAATAATGCAAATTATATCTGCCTTTTAATTATTTTATTAAAATATGTTAAATCAAAAAGTTTATTTCTTCTTCTTTTTATACCTTTTATAAACTATCAGCGAAATAATCACAATATGGATAAATACAATCGTATAAACCGCGTACATAAATTCTTTAGAGTCAGTATTCATAATTTAAAGTATCATTTTAATAACCTGTCCGAATTCCACTTTATTGGAAAAGGCATCTTTTAATGGAAGATTCATCTGTTTGCATAAAAAACTTCGGATTACACCGGCATGAGTAACAATTACAATAGGCGAAGACACATTAGTCAGTTTTTCACCGATGAAAGAAAGCACTCGATTATTCAATATTTCAAAGGATTCACCATCCGGAACTTTTACAGCAACGAAATCGTTCATCCATGGATCCAATTCAACCGCTGAAATTTCATCCCACTTTTTCATTTCCCAACTACCGAAATCCATCTCCATCAAGCGTTTGTCTACATTATAATAAGATGAAGATAAAAAATCAGTTAAAATGGTGCAGCGCTGTAACGGACTGGAATAAAACAAAGCTTCCTCGGGTAACTGCTTTTTAATTTCCTGAAACTGCTCAAGGTAAGGCTCCATTAATTCTACATCGGCTTGACCGTAACAAATGCCTTTGGCGCAAACGGTTTCAGTATGGCGGACTAAATAAATTTCCATATCGCAATAGCTGACAGATAAAAAACAACTTCACAAACCTGTTGTGTGGCGCCTAAACAATCTCCTGTATAACCGCCAATCCATTTTTGAAAATAACGAGCCAGATACACACGCATCAAAAAGACAGGAATCAGCGTCAAAAGCAACTGCCATTGAAAAAATGCAAGTACAAACAAAGGCAGTAAACCAAAAAAGAACGCGCCAACTACTTCACGCCAGGTATAACTTTGGGCAATCGGTTTACTTTTACTGGTGGCATCTTCACGGGAATACTCGTGGGTGAATACTATGGAAACAGCCGCCAACCGACTTAGAGCATGTGCTGAAACAAATAATAGTACTAATACATTTATATGTGGTTCTCTTGCTTTTCCCAAGATTACACTTTCTCCAATCGAATAAAACTTGATCATGAAGAGTAATATCAATCCAATAGCACCATAAGCCCCAATAGCACTGTCTTTCATAATTAACAATATCTTTTCTTTGGTCCAACCTCCACCAAAACCATCGCAGACGTCGGCAAAACCATCTTCATGGAAAGCTCCTGTGGTTAATATACCGGCGACAATTGAAAATACAATAGCTATTCCAGTCGAAAAAACACTATTAGCCAAATAGAACGTCACAAATGAAATCACCCCAACAATCCAACCCACCAAAGGAAAATAACGGGATGCTTTATTGAGATATTCCGGATTGTGATCAATATTTTTCGGACACGGAATCCGGGTATAAAACATTAGGGCGGTAAAAAATATATGTAGTTCTTTTTTCATTCTGTTTTCTCTTTATTACTTACACCAGCGGTTTCAAAACTGGCCATTTCATTCAAAAACGCTACTGCCGACTGGATTATCGGAAAGGCAATTGCACAACCCGTTCCTTCTCCTAACCGTAAATCCAATTGCAAAACAGCTTTGGCATTCATATAATTCAGTAGTTTTCCATGTGCCTGTTCCGCTGATTGATGACTGAATATAGCGTTACTGATAATTGCCGGGTTCTTTTTAAAAGCAATCAGAAAAGCAACGCTGCAAATGAAACCATCAACCAGAATAAGCATGTTATTCTTAAAAGCTTCCAGCATTCCACCTGCCATTTGAAGGATTTCAAATCCGCCAAAATAAGCCAATTTATTCTCTAAATCATCATTTCCGGTATACGATTCAATCGCTTTTCTCAAGATATCACTTTTAAATTTCAACTTCTCTGCATTCACTCCTGTTCCTTTTCCAACACATTCTTCAATGGAGATTCCGGTAATGATACTCATTACTACCGAAGCTGTAGATGTGTTCCCGATACCCATTTCCCCAAAGCCGATACAATTGCTACCTTTTTTAGCAATTTCTGCTACAATTTCACTTCCTTTTTCAAAACAAAGTTGCATTTGCCTTGTTGTCATTGCCGGTCCGTGTAAAAAAGACTGCGTTCCTTTGTCAATAGATGCCTCGATTAATTTTGAATTAGGAGAAAAATCATAATTCACACCTGAATTTACAATCGATAATTCAATATCATGCTGTTTACAGAAAACATTGATGGCTGCTCCACCTTCAAGAAAGTTAGTCACCATTTGTCGGGTAACATCCTGTGGATAAGCGCTAACACCATGGGCGGCAATTCCATGATCGGCAGCAAAAATAACAATGTTTGGTTGTTTGATTTCAGGAGTTAACGATTGGAAAACCATTCCGATTTGCTTGGCTAAGGTTTCCAACACACCTAAAGCTCCCGTTGGTTTGGTTTTGTTATCAATTTTATGTTGCAATTCCGATGGAAGTGAAGTAACATCATTTGACTCTGAATTTTCATCCAGTCTTATTGCGACTTCTTCTTTATGCATTTCGGTAATTTCTGTAACAAAAGGCTTTTCTTCTTTTTGTTTCCAATGCAATTGCTGCAACATCGGTTGGTTATTATAATCGGTTGCGGGTTTGCCGATACAGAAATACCCTAATGGTTCTATATGTTCAGGTAAGTCCAATAACTTTTTGAACTGATAGTAATTCAGAATCGAAACCCATCCCATCGAATATCCTTGTTCTGTCAACGAGAGCCAAATATTTTGTGCTGCGCATACCGCACTAAATTTTATTGCTTCATTACTGCCGACAGTTCCAATTGTAAAATTATTCAGTACCGAACGATCATAACAAATTACCATCCCAAGAGGTGCTTCCTCAATGGCTTCAAGTTTTAACGATTGGTATTGCTCCTTTTGTGAAGCATTATCGGTTTGATTTGCTGCCTTTTCATCATATTCCAAGAACAGATTCTTAATAGCTTTTTTTATTTCGGCCGATTTGATGATAAAATACTTAGTCGCATTAGTCAAACCCACAGAAGGAGCCCAATGTCCTGCTTGCAAAGCCTTCTCCACAACCAAATCAGGTACTGCATCACTCAAAAAATGACGCGTATCACGGCGGGATTT
>CAMLKV010000312.1 GCA_946480635.1 uncultured Flavobacterium sp. | reverse complement strand
ATGATAAGGCTGCAAGGAATAGTAAAAAGCTTTACCTGATGACCTATTTTAAGGATGATACACACGAGCTGTACTTTGCTTTAAGTAAGGATGGGTATAGCTTCTCTGATGTCAATTATGGGAATCCTGTGATTGCGGGAGATACCATTGCCATTCAGAAAGGAATACGCGACCCTTTTATAATGAAAGGACCTGACGGTTTTTTTTATATGGCTATGACCGATCTTCATATATACGCAAAAGAGAAGGGTTATCGTCAAACACAGTGGGAACGTCCCCAAGAACTATACGACTGGGGCAACATCCAAGGATCTTATCGACTGGTCGCACACTGTTTTGGATATTAACAAAGCTTATCCGGATTTAAATGTGGGCTGCGTGTGGGCTCCCGAACTCATTTATGACCAACAGATAGGAAAAATTATGATTTATTTTACCATGCGTCTTGGAAAAGGGAAAACCAAACTGTACTATTCTTATATGAATAAAGAATTTAATGCGCTGGAATCAAAACCTGAAATTTTATTTGACTATCCAGATCCTTCCGTACAGGTTCTTGATGCCGATATTACTAAACTTCCTGGCGAAACTCAGGCATGCGAAGCGCCCAATGTATGGAAGCGGGAAGGAACAGAAAGATGGGTGCTTATGTACGATATTTTCAGCATAAAACCCCATAATTTTGGATTTGCTGAAACAACGGATTTTAAGCACTTCACCAATTTGGGGCACTTTGACCAAGGGTTGATGAAAAGGACCAATTTTTCGGTACAGAAACATGGTGCTGTGATTGTTGTAACTGAGGATGAGGCAAGCACATTAGATTTCTACTGGAAAAAAAGAAACAAACATTAAACGGCTTAACCTTGTAAGTGGTCTATCCAATGCTAATTAAAAAACTTATGACTGTTTTTAATTTAACTACTGCAAAAAATTAAAACATGAATAAACCAAAGAAAGTATTAAAGTTTGCTGCTTAGTTTTGCTTTATTTGGCTTGTGTACCGTGCAGGCGCAGAAAAGAAATATCATATATAAAAGAGAGGGAATTAATTATGGGGCTAGGCAGGCTACGCACTACCAACTGGTTTAAAAAAAATATAAGTCAAGTGAAACAACTACTGAAGAATATGCAGATTGTGATAAACATTACCCAAAACGGAAGGAATTGAATTAGATTACTGTATGTTTGGTTAACTATTTGGGTTATTCTCCCATTTTATATCGAGGCATGCTATACTCATGCTCCTGAGGATAAGGCTCCCGATGCGTCATACTCACATCTTCACGTATATTCTGCTGGGTATGGAATCTTCTCTCATCTGTTATCCCATAACGGGGATCAGCAATAAAAGGCATTTTGGCCATTTTTGAAATCGTAATAGTCGGAAAATGATAATCCACTTCTACCTGACCCAAGAGCAGATAACATCCGCCGCCTTGGAAAGGATATTTTTGCAGACAATCTGCAAAATGTGCTGTGTCGAAAAATTCTCCCTGTGCATCAATCCAGGTACCAAAAAACATTTCGCCCCGTTTTGTTGGAACGTGCTTTCTTGCAATTAGATAGGCCAACATCCTTACGTTTTTTTTGTGGTGTTTCGTCAAGTCCTTTGCCATTACATCACCTCTGAAAGAAGTCTGCAATAAATTAAAGGGCGTGACTGAAACCGGAAAGCCAAGCAGTTCAATCTCGTCAAAAGCATCTTCATAGACAGAACGTTCCAATACTGGCAATTTATATTCCTTAATAGGTTCCTGAAGCAGCATCAAAGTTCGGTTCTCGGGCTTAAAGTTGATTAAAATAAGTCGTGCAATAATCAGCAGTTCATTTTTCTGTTTGCCGGTAAACCGGAATGCATCAATGAAAATTAAAGTTTGTATAGCCTCGATTCCAATCGGAACACGATTGATAAAATCCTCAAGGGAAAGGTAGGAGCCGTTTTGATACCTTTCACTCACAATCAATTTCATTACCTTTTCCTGCAGGCTTTTCAGATGCTGAAACCCCAAATAAATATTCCTCCCATATACCGTAGTTTGCTCATCGCTTTTGTTTACGCATGGATTATGGATTTTAGCACCTGACATCCTTGCTTCGTGTATGTACACTTCGGTACGGTAGAAACCTCCGAAATTATTGATGACTGCTGTCATGAACTCAATAGGGTAGTTGACTTTCAGATAAAGGCTCTGGTAACTTTCTACAGCATAACTGGCAGAATGAGCCTTGCAGAACGAATAGCCTGCAAAGGATTCTATCTGCCTGTATATTTCCTGGCTGAGTTCTAAGGGATGTCCCTGCTTTTCGCATGAGGCAAAAAAGTTATCCTTTACACGCTGAAGAGCTGCTTTTGAGCGTCCTTTGCCGCTCATGGCACGGCGAAGGATATCCCCGTCAGCTGCAGGCAGTCCTCCGTAATGCAAAGCGATCTTAATTACATCTTCCTGATATACCATAATGCCATATGTTTCACCGAGTTGTTCTTCAAACACAGAATGGAAATACTCGAACTTATCAGGATGGTTATGTCTGAAAATATACTCCTTCATCATGCCGCTTTGTGCTACACCTGGGCGAATAATAGAGGAAGCAGCAACAAGTATCTTATAGTTATCACATTTTAAGCGCCGAAGAAGACCACGCATAGCGGGGCTTTCAATATAAAAACAGCCAATGGTTTTGCCTTGTTTTAAGAACTCGTTGCAATGCCCTTCATCTTTTGAGATAGAAGTATCCCGGATATTGACTTTTATATTCTGATTTTTTTTAATCAGCTTCACAGCATCATCAATATGGCCTATTCCGCGCTGGCTTAAAATATCGAATTTGTCAAAACCAATATCTTCGGCTGTATGCATATCAAACTGGACAATAGGAAAGCCTTTTGGTGGCAATTCCAAAGCCGAATAATTGGTAATGGGTTTTTCTGAAATGATAATACCACAGGAATGCATACTTCTTTGGTTTGGGTACTTTAAAAGCATACTCCCATATTGCTGTACCATTTTGACTACCGCATTTTTGTAGTGTTTTGCCATCGGATTCTTAGTCAGCTGGTCCAGTTCCTCTTTGGGCAAGCCAAATACCTTTCCGACTTCCCGAAAAATCGATTTGTGTTTAAACTCAACGTTTGTACCACAAAAAGCAACGTGGTCTGCCCCATATTTTTTGAATATGTACGTTAAGATGGTGTTACGTTCTTGCCACGACCAGTCAATGTCAAAATCAGGAGGGGTTTTGCGGTTCAGGTTCAGGAACCGCTCAAAATACAGATCAAGTTCCAAAGGGCAGATGTCGGTAATGTCAAGGCAATAGGCGATAATAGAGTTGGCACCGCTTCCACGGCCTATATGAAGAAAGCCCTGACGCATGCTGTACTGCACAATATCCCAGGTGATAA
>CAMLKV010000311.1 GCA_946480635.1 uncultured Flavobacterium sp. | reverse complement strand
ATGATTCCTAATATGTCTGTGATTGATTATTCTAATGTTTCATTGTTGAAAGATGATGATCTTACACAAATAACTGCAAAGGAAAATACTCTTTTTTTAGGTGGTGTAAAAGGTAATGTTTATGCTCTCGATAAGGATAAACTAAGTATAAAAAGTAAAGGATTCAATAAAATTGAATTTTTGAAGTATGAGTCTAAATCGAATAGAATTTATGTAAATGATAAGGTTTTTGATGGAAACTTAAAGAAGGAACTTTTCAAAAATGATTATAATAAATATGATGTTTTTGAAAATAAAAAGAATGATTCGGTTTTTTATGTGACTCGGTCCGGATTGTTTTATTTGGATAAAATGAAGAAGAATCACCAACTGGGGTATACCACTCGTACGTACGGCGTTTTTAATGATGAAGAAAATAACACCATCTGGCTGGCTTCTTCAACTGGATTAGAAATCAAGCAAAAAGGTATTTTTAAAAAAATTGAAGTTAGTCACGAAGAAATTTTTAGTAACGGAATTGTTGGAATTAACGGTCAGGTTTGGGTAAGTTCTACTACAGGGATTTATGTTTTTCAAAAAAATAAACTGATAAGGCATTTAACCACCAAAAATAAATTGTTGTCTGACCGCATTATAAAAATCATTTACCAGAGTCCTTATGTTTATATAGCTACAAACGAAGGTTTGCAACGTTTTACAGCTGACTTTAAAAAACATCTCGATTTTACAAAGGCAGAAGGATTGCTTTCGAATGCAATACTTGATTTTGAAATTTTGGGAAGTATGATTTATGTTGTTTCCTCAAAAGGATTGCAATGTTTCGATTTTAATACCATAGTGAAAAGGGAAAAGTTGCCTGAAGTGTTGATCAATAGGGTGTTTGTTAATGGTGCCGATGAGGTTAAAAATAATTCGGTGCTACCCACAAACGAAAATACATTGCAATTCAGTTTCAAAGCGGTTAGTTTTCTGGATAAAAGAAACTTGAAGTACCGTTACAGATTAAAGGGATATGATGATCAATGGCAATCATCAGATTTTTTCGATAACATAGCTGTTTACAATAAACTTCCTGCGGGAGAATATATTTTTGAAGTGCAGCTTACGGATGGTTTGAATACCTCTGAAAGCAAAGAGTTTGTTTTTGAAATAGAACCTGTTTTCTGGAAAAAATGGCAGTTTATCGTCATGGTCTTAGTCCTTTTTGCATTGCTTCTTTTCGTTGTTTACAGGATGCGAATAAATTATTTATTGGAGAAATCACAAAAAGAAATTGAGAAGGAAAAATTCAGTAAGGAAATAAATAAATCCAAGTTAGCTGCACTGAATGCGCAAATGAATCCTCATTTTATGTTCAATGCATTAAATAGTATTCAGGAATTCATTTTACAGAATAAAAAAGAACAAGCCTCAAATCTTCAGCACAGTCAGGAAGATAGTAT
The DNA here is from genome assembly GCA_946480635.1 of uncultured Flavobacterium sp. The sequence continues at coordinate 1,989 of CAMLKV010000311.1, read as the reverse complement.
TATGCTGAATGACGAAATCGAAATGCTTAAATTGTATTTAAAATTAGAGAAGTTGCGCTTTGATGACGATTTTGTATATGATGTCAATGTTGGTCATGGATTGGATATATACAATACTCGTATTCCTTCTTTCTTGATTCAGCCATTTGTTGAAAATTCTATTAAGCATGGACTACTTCATAAAAAGAACGATAGGCGTTTAATTGTTTCTATTGAAAAGGATAATGATGAAATGATTATTTGCAAGGTACTCGATAATGGAATTGGTCGTGAAAGAAGTTTGGAAATCAATAAAAATAAAAAACACAAATCGTTTGCGACACAAGCTAGCGTTGATCGCTTTCAATTAATTAACCAAAATGTGAAAGGGAAAGTAGGAATCGAGATTAAAGACTTGTATGATGAAAATGATACCGCAACTGGAACAGAAGTGATATTGAAGATTCCAGTAAAAAAAACATAATATGAAAGTACTGATTATAGACGACGAAATAAAAGCAAGACAATTGCTCAAAGCCATTTTAGAAGAATATTGTCCTGAAGTTACTGAAGTTTTTCTTGCCGAAAATTTATTGCAAGGTGTTGAGCTGATAAAGAAGAATATCTTCCAATTGGTTTTTCTGGATATTGAAATGCCAGAACACTCAGGTTTAGAGTTGTTTGATTATTTAGATATTAAAGATGTTACTTTCGAATTGATTTTTGCTACAGCTTACAGCGAATTTGCCATACAAGCGTTTGAATTTTCGGCAATTGATTATTTACTGAAGCCTTTACGACCAAATAAAGTACAGGAAGCTGTGCAAAAAGTATCAAATAAAATAAATCAGAATCAGCTTCAGCAGAGATTATTGGAACTAAAAAACGCATTGGCTACCGAAAAGTTTAATAAAATTGCCTTGCCAGTTGAGGAAGGAGTTCTTTTTGTAAAAACTGAAGAAATTTGTTATCTCGAAGCTGACGGAATGTACACCAATTTTTTCCTCAATAATGACAAAAAAATTCTAATTAGTAAGCCGATGAAGTATTTCTCGGATTTGTTAGAAAACAAAGAACTCTTTTATAAACCACATCGTTCGTATTTGGTTAACTTAAAATATCTGCATAAAATAATTAAGAAGGACGGAACGTATATTGAAATGGAAAAAGGTAATAGAATTCCGGTGTCCAAAGAGAAAAAAGAGGAGCTGATAAATCTTCTTCAGGAATTGCAGTAAATTTCAGCAATTGATAAAGACCTTTCAGAAGTTGCCATAAAAATAGGATTGAACCTGATGGTATTTTTGGTTCAATAAAATGAGCAACTATGAAAACAAAACTATTTTTATTTTTCTTATTGACTGCTTTAAGTGGCAATGCACAATGCTGGCAAAAAATTGATTCAGGTCTTTATCACACTTTAGCTTTGGCTTCAAACGGAACGTTATGGGCTTGGGGGTATAACAATGCAGGTCAGTTAGGTGATGGTACAACTACAAATAGAACACAACCAGTTCAAATTGGGACTGCAACCGATTGGGTAAGTGTGCATGCAGGATACTATCATTCGTTTGCAATTAAACAAGACGGAACATTATGGGGTTGGGGTGAAAATACGTTCAACAAGTTAGGTGATGGCTCAGGAACAAATAAACTGCAACCAATTCAAATTGGAACAGCTACTAACTGGGCTAAAGTTTCTGGGGGTGAAGATTTTTCAGTAGGTCTTAGAACAGACGGAACTATATGGGCTTGGGGGAACGACAGTAGAGGACAAATGGGTAACGGGACTGGGGGAGCACAATCAACACCAGGGCAGGTAGGAAATTCAACGGATAATAGCGATATCGAAGCGGGTAGATACCATGTGGTTTTGCTAAAAAATTATAATAAAGTCTATACATGGGGACATAATGGAAGTGCACAAATAGGTAATGGGAACACTACAAACCAAATAGTTCCTTATTTGATTCCTGATGCAAATAATTACATTAAAATTGAGGCAGGTAG
>CAMLKV010000310.1 GCA_946480635.1 uncultured Flavobacterium sp. | reverse complement strand
TGTCGTAACACTTACAGTATTACTTGCAGAAGATACATTTCCAGCAGCATCTTTTACAGTCACATAGAAATTATAAGTTGACGAAGCAGATAAGCCAGTTACCACTAATGAAGTAGCAGTAGTTGTAGTTTTAAATACTCCATTCTGATATACATTATATCCAGTAACTCCAGTGTTATCAGTAGCAGTAGTCCAAGACAAGTTAGTACTTGAAGTTGTTGTTCCAGAAGCTGAAATTGTTGAAGCAGTTGGAGCAGTAATATCAGCTAAGGTTTGTGTCGTAACACTTACAGTATTACTTGCAGAAGATACATTTCCAGCAGCATCTTTTGCAGTTACATAGAAATTATAAGTTGACGAAGCAGATAAACCAGTTACCGCTAATGAAGTAGCAGTAGTTGTAGTCTTTAATACTCCATTTTGATATACATTATATCCAGTAACTCCTGTGTTATCAGTAGCAGCAGTCCAAGACAAGTTAGTAGCTGAAGTTGTTGTTCCTGATGCTGTTAAAGAAACAGTAGGAGCAGCAGCATCAACTGATACAGAACCAGTAATTGAAAAATTAGCATTGTTTACATCAAAGAAAATATGATTGTTTCCTTTAACCATGATTCTATTTGTTGTTCCTGGATTATTTGGAATTATAATGTTTTGTGTACCATCATTAGGTGTTGCAGCCGCTAAAATGATAGGGAACGTTTGACCTCCATCAGTAGATAATAAAATATCTACGTTAGCACAGTTCACACCGTTTGCAGTTGTACCAGCAACTGACCAATTGATAACTTGAGATGTTCCAACCGCATATGATTCATTTGTATTTTGAGAGTCTACTGTAAAAGGTCCAGCTACACTATTCACTGTTACTACCATATCATCAGTATTGTTAGCACCACCACCTATTTTATTATCACGAGCCGTTAAACGGAAATTTAAAGTTCTAGCAACAGTAGGTAAAATTTCAGAAGCGATTCGATATCCAGGTGTTGTTGATGAACCGGCTAAAATTGTACTCATAGTTGGAAAATATCTTGTAGCAGATGTGTTAGGAGGATATGATCTAAAAATTGGTCCAACAGTCGCTGTTGCAGTTGGAACTGTTGTTGTAGCATCTCCTAAATCCATTTGTTCCCAAGTATATGTTAAGACATCACTTGTGTTTGCATCAGTAGCAGAGCCTGTTAGCATGAACGGTGTTCCTTTAGGAATTGTATAATCTAATCCTGCATTTACAACAGGTGCAGCATTTCCAGTAGATGTAATTGTACCACAAGTTTTAGTTTTAATATTATCTGTAACTTGTTGGATGCTTATTGCGTGAAAATAATCATCTGCACGTTGTACAATATCTTTAATTGTTACACCAGCATATCCCATAATTGTTGATGAACTTCCAGGTTCTAATTGTGCAGGATTTCCAGTTTCGGTTTTATATGTAAAAGTATGGTTAGCTCCTAATTGATGTCCCATTTCATGAGCCACATATTGAATGTCAAAGCTATCTCCTTCAGGTGCTTGTAATGTAGAAGTATATCCTCTTCCTTTGTATCCATCAACACCAATACAACCTTTACATCCAGCATCACCACCACCTATAACAGAATCAAATAAATGTCCAATGTCATAATTAGCTTCACCAATAACTGAAGTTAATGTTGACTGAACTTCGTTTGGCCAGTTTGCTTTGATTGAATAAGGATCAGTCGAAGCATTTGTATAAATTACCAAGTCATTATTTGCAATAAGAACTAGTTTTACACCAAAATCTCTTTCGAAAATAGCATTCACTCTTGTCATAGTATTTACCATTCCTGCTAAAGCTTGTGATTTAGTTCCTCCAAAATAAGCAGCATATTCTCCTGTACAAGAAACTGCTAATCTGTAAGTGCGAAGTTTACTATCATCGGCACCACGAGCAAAAGTATTTGATGATGAAACATAGTTTGTAGAAGCAGCATCAATCACACTACATTCAAAGTTGTCTAAAGTTTTTTCTTTATCAGATTTTTTATAAACAGAATATGATGTATTATCTGAACTAATTGGTTCAATGAATACTGAAATATGCACGAGCTTTTGGGTTATCAACACCAACTGCTACATAAGATTTGATGTCTGGATATTTTGCAGCTAATTCTGGAGACATAATTGAATTCTCATAAACTCTGAAATTCTCTACTTGACCGTCTCCATTAGGTAATGAAATAATTGTGTTTGAAGTGATGTTTGAAATTTCTCTTTTAGGAGATTTTGCTAACATCTTCTTCATTGATGATAAATCTAAATCGAAAATATTTTGTTGTGGTAAGTTGTTTTTTGAAATTCTTCCATTGTTTATTCTCGAATTACTTTTTTTCCATAAATCATTTTTGCTTTGAGCAATTCCTAAAGAAACAGTAAGTAATAGCGAAATACAAATTAATTTTCTCATAAATCATTTTTTAACTGGTTCAAAATTAAACAGTTAGACAAAATAATCGATGAAATTAACAAAATAATCGATGAAATACATCTTTTTATTTAGTTTGAAAAGATTTTCTTTATAATTTGTATTTTTTTATTTAAAAAAATTGATAAATATTTTCTGTAATAATCTGATAATCAATGATTTTGTTTCTTTTTTAGAATTGATTTTTTTAAAATCTAAATTTTAATTCTGATTTTCATTTCCTTTTTAATTTAACTTATTTTTTAATTGAATAGGTTGGTTATGATTTTTTAAAATCAATTTTTAGTCTTTTTTTTATTTCTAACTAATAATAGTGATGGTTTGTAAGTATTTGAAAGCTAAACACTTGTTAAAATTGTTAAAATTCTACAAATCATGGCCTTTTGTTAAAAGTGTATTTAAAATTGTATTAATTTTGTTTAACAAACCTTAAAAAAAGGTTAAATGGATAGTTCTATTGATAGATTGTGTTGCCTAGTGCAATAAAATACTTCCACATCAATCAATCACTCATTAGACGGTTCTATTGGTTAATTGTGTTGCTATATGCAATAATACTACCGCATAATCAATTAATTTTTTATTCTTGTTATTTACTTTATTTAAAACTTTTAAAGTTTCAATCCATGATTGGAAAATTTTCAATTTTACTTAAAGCTCTTTCTATCTGAAATTTACTTATGATATGGTTTTAAAAACTGTATTATATGAAAAAATTTATATTATTTTTTAGAGAAAATGTCCAAAAAGTCAGTAACTCCTGTTGTAGCTGGCTAACAGAGGCATTTAGAATATGGCATTTTAATATTCTCAATTTAAATAAAGATTTATTTATTAGTTATAACAATACTTTATTAAATACTAAAAGTTATGCTAAACAAGCATTGTTAGTTGGGATTTTGTGTGCTTTATTTATTCCAGAGAAATCGTTTTCTCAAACTATTACTTTAGATGGTAATCCAAGTGATTGGGGGCCAGTTTTAGGAGCGGGGTCTTCTGTAGT
>CAMLKV010000309.1 GCA_946480635.1 uncultured Flavobacterium sp. | reverse complement strand
TGCAGTCTGGGGAATGTTACCAAAAAATAAACTTCGAGAATCAATATTTAGACATTTAGATGGGATAGTTACTGCTCCAGTTGCCTATATTTTAAAAGATAAAGGAGTTTTAGATTATATTCTGCAAAATAAAAAAGTTGCTTTAAAAGAATTAACTGAAAAATTTAATGCAAACGAAGGTTATCTTAATGTTGCTCTTAGAGTATTAGCTTCACAAGGATTTTTAAATTATAATATTGATATTCAAAATGATGTCATAACTGTTGAGGTTAATGAAAAAAGTGAGTATGCTTTTAATCTTTTTTACCTTTATAAGGATGTTATTAGCCTACTAAATACTACAGATATTTTTACTGCCAATGTTATTACTGCTAATAGTATAAGTGTTTTAGAACCAATTTTTGAGAGATATAAAACTTCTTATGATTTAAAGTGGGAAACTGACGAAACCTTAAAAAATATCCAAGAGCAAATTTTAATGCATATTGAAGGTTACTTAGTTGCTCCAATTACAGTTAGTTTGGGAATGAGTGGTATGTTTCATAAGTATTTTATGGAATCGTCTTTTAGCGCCGATGAATTCCACAAGAACCCAGAATCTTTTTCGAAAATGCTTGATTTTCTAGCCTATTTAGGTTGGTTTTTACAGAAAAAAGGGAAATATCAATTTACTGAAGACGGCTTGTTTATTGCAAAAAGAGCTTCGGCGTATGGAGTTACCGTTTCTTACTTGCCAATGTTTAAAAATATAGAAACATTACTCTTTGGTAACCCAAATAAATTACGAGATATTGGCCAAAATGAAGAAGAAATTCATGTAAATAGAGAAATGAATGTATGGGGTAGTGGCGGAGCACATACAACCTATTTTAAAGTTATCGATGATATAATCATAGAATTGTTTAATAAGCCAATTCATGAACAACCCAAAGGAATTCTTGATATGGGTTGCGGTAATGGAGCTTTTTTACAGCATATTTTTGAGGTAATAGAAAGACAAACACTTCGCGGAAAATTATTAGACGAATATCCTCTGTTTTTAGTTGGAGCCGATTATAATCAAGCTGCATTAAAAGTTACAAGAGCCAATTTAATTAAGGCAGATATTTGGGCAAAAGTTATTTGGGGGGATATAGGGAACCCACAACAATTAGCAGATGATTTAAAGGAAGATTACAATATTGATTTAAAAGATTTACTTAATGTGCGAACATTTTTAGATCACAATCGTATTTGGGAAATACCTTCTCATAAGACTGAAGGCAGAGTAAGTACTTCTTCTGGAGCTTTTGCACACAGAGGAGTTAGAATTAATAATAATGATGTCGAAGATAATTTGTTAGAACATTTCAAAAAATGGGCTCCATTTGTGCATCGTTTTGGGTTGTTAATTATTGAGCTCCATACTGTTTCTCCTAACTTAACGGCTAATAATATAGGAAGTACAGCAGCTACAGCTTATGATGCTACACACGGATTTTCAGACCAATTTATTGTAGAAATAGATGTACTACATAAAATTGCTGCAGAAGCAGGGCTTTTTCCAGATCAGGATTACTTCAAAAAATACCCTAATACTGATTACGCAACAGTAAGTATCAATCTACTGAAAGGATAAAGAAAAAGGCCTCAATTGAGGCCTTTTTTACTGTTTTATAACTTTAAAGTTTTTCACCTTATCATTGCTTTTTATGTTTAAGATATAAACTCCACTTTGCTGATTTGATAAATCTATAGTTTCAGAAAATAAATAACCAATTTCTTTTTCATAGATTTTCTTCCCCATAAAATCGTAAAGCACAATCAAACAATTCTCGATATCATCTTCTCCCGAATTTTTAACAGTTATGCTTCCATTTGTTGGATTGGGATACATTGTAAGAGCTTGTTCATTGAATGTTGACTTGTTTACAGATAAAACTCCAGAAGCAAGTGTGTATAAATAATGGAAAGCCTGATAGTATTGATTTGCTATGTTGGCATCATGTACCACAACGGTATTTTCATCATTTCTAGTTTCAGCTGATGTGCTCCAGTTATGAGAACCGGTTAAAACTTGCGCATCAGATGTTGGATTACTGTTGTCGATAACAACAAATTTATGGTGCATAATGCTACCCGTTACAACATCTTTTACCGCATGGTTAGGAGCAATACTACTTTGAATAAAATTAAAATCGTTTCCAGAAGGATTCTGCGTATCAGTTAAAAGATTTGTGTTTATGATTCCTGTGTTATACTTATTTACAATTGCATTAGCAATATCATCTCTTGTAATAAGCATTGTAGCAATATTGATGTCTGAATTTGCAGAATTGATACAATTTATAATAGCTGCAGTAGGACCATCTGTAGGGCTAAAATAATTTTCTACTGCTTTTCCTCCAATAACATAGTTATGAGGAGTATTATCTAGTTTGAACTGACCAAATTTTGAATTAGTTAGATTTGGTGTCATTGTGCTGTTTCCCCACATTTCTTCAAATTCTAATTTATAGCCTAACGCCAGTGTTTGATCCTGAAAAGTGATTACGTTGTTTGAATCTGGCCCATCAATTTGTACAACAGTCCAGTTTGTAGCACCAGTCCATACAAGAGGTTTGTTAGGGTCGGCATCATTAGCGTCAAAAATCACAAATTTATTATGCATAATGCCATAGTCTGCTGATGTTGGACTTGCAAGCTTTGGTATACCAGTATTTAATAAAGGAATCATTGTACTACTAGTAGAGCCATCATAAATAACTCTTACTTGAACCCCTCTTGCATAAGCGGCATTTATTGCTCCAGCTATACCTGATGTAGAATTTGGAGAAGCCGAATTATAAATAGCAATATCTAATGTTGAGGTGCAAGCGTTAATTTTTTCAATTAATTTATCATCTAATGTGTTTCCTAAATTTACAGCATTATTTCCAGGGTAAGCTACTGATGTACTCACAGCATGATTGAAATACACTTTTATTTCGCCAGTAGATAGAGATTGAGTAGCCAATCGTGTTGTTTTTTCTATTCCGTTTTCGATGTAGTTAACCACCAAAATTTGTCCAGGTTTAGTAACAGGAATGGTATATGTTGAATTTTGTTTGTTTGAAAAAGCATATAATTTTTCACCGCTAAATGCATCCGATATATTGATGATATTAGCTGGGTAATCAAAACTTATTTCGATTTTATCAGTAAAGTATTTACCTGTAAAATTATTTTCTCTAATTGTTGTTTGACTGTTAACAAAAGAGGTGACTAAGCAAAGTGTTAAAAGGTGTAATAGTAGTTTTTTTTTCATAGCCTCTATCTATTTGAAGTTGGGGGTTTCAAATATATAAACACTATTTAATCAGGCACTATAAAGTATTGTTTTTCAGCTTTTTAGTAGGTTTAGTATTACAAAATGTTAATTTTAAGGGTAACTTAAAATAAAGACTAGAAAAGAAGTAGTTGACTTTCTGGCTCGCTTTTAAACAAAAAT
>CAMLKV010000308.1 GCA_946480635.1 uncultured Flavobacterium sp. | reverse complement strand
AGTCACATATGGTATCGCTTTTATTTATATGTGTTTGTTTTCAACAAACTTTATTAGTGGCGATTTCATATTCGATTTTGGAAAAATCAAATATACAAAAAAATAGTATGCATGCATAATAAATTAAGATTTTTTTTATGCGTGCATATAAAAAAATAAAAAGCCCTTGTAAAATAAGGGCCTAATTGGTTAGAATTTTTTGTTGTTTACATCATTTAGGAATTTTATGACTCCTGGGATGTATGTTTTTTGATCATCGTATTGGGAAAGATGACTGCCGTTAGGACAATATAAAAATCTTCCGTTTTGAACTTGAGTAGACATCCATTCCATATGTTTTGGATCCATAGTATCGTGTTTTGAACCAATTACTAAAGTTGGTACTGAAATTGTTTTCAATTTATCTCTAACATCCCAATCTTTAAGCGTCGCATTACCAGTAATGCCAAACTCACTTGGACCTTGCATGAAAATATATACATTAGGGTTAAGATGTTTGAAACATCTGTTTACAGCTTCAGGCCATTCGTTTAATGGTTTTCTTAAAATATGTTCTGTATAATAATATTTGAAAAGAAGCTCTTGATATTTGGGATTATGATAATCTTTATTTTTTTCGAAAGTTTTTATTTGTTCAAAAACGGCTGTAGGGAGTTTAGGACCTAAAACTTCTTCGGCGTACTTATTATATAAAGGAGCGCTTGACATCATATTGGAAATGATTAATCCTTTTAAATTGTCTTGATGCTTAAAAGCATATTCCATGGCTAAAATCCCGCCCCAAGATTGTCCCATTAAGTAAAAATTGTCTTTATTTAGACCAAGCGCTTTTCTAACTTGTTCTACTTCATCAACGAAACGTTCGTTTGTCCATAGTCGGTTATCATTTGGCTGATCACTATAATAAGAACCTAATTGGTCATAATAAATGTATTCAATGCCTTCTTTTGGAAAATAGCCATCAAAACATTCGTATAATTCATGAGTAACTCCAGGGCCTCCATGTAATAAGAGTACTTTAATTTTTGGATTATTGCCAATGCGTTTTGTCCAGACTTTAAATTCGCCAGCAGGAGTTTTTATGGGAATCATTCTAATCCCACCCGAATATTGATCTTCTGGATTAGAATAATTGAAGTAATTTAAAGTAGAAACTTCCTCTTTGTTTTTACAATTAAAGAAAGTTACCATAATTAGCGAAAAACAAAGAAGAAGCTTAAGTTTCATAACAATTGATTTTAGTTATATATTTTTTCGTAAAGACCTTTGTATTTTTCTAAGACTACTTTACGTTTTAATTTTAAGGTAGGAGTAAGTTGGCCACCATCGATTGACCAAATGTCTGGAGTAAGTTCAAAACGTTTGATTTTTTCCCAATTTCCAAACTTTGTATTGTAAGTATCGATTTCTTGTTGGATTCTATCATTTACCTCAGAATTTGTAATAATTTCTTCGTTTGAAGATCCAATGTTGATTTTGTGAATGTGTGCCCATTCTTTAATAAAATCAAAAGCAGGCTGAATAATTGCAGCAGGCATTTTTTGACCTTCACCAATAACCATGATTTGTTCAATAAAACGAGACTGTTTTAATGTGTTTTCAAGGATTTGAGGTGCAATATATTTTCCTCCCGAAGTTTTGAACATTTCCTTTTTACGATCGGTAATTCTTAAGAAACCATCTTTGTCAAATTCACCAATATCACCAGTGTGGAAATAACCATCTTTGATAACATCTGCAGTTTGTTGTTCGTCTTTATAATAACCCATCATAACATTAGGCCCTTTACAAAGAATTTCTCCGTCTTCGGCAATTTTGACTTCAACGTTTTTGATTAGTTTTCCAACTGTTCCAATTCTGAATAAACCTTTACGCATATCATTTACAGAAATTACTGGAGATGTTTCCGTCAGTCCATATCCTTCCATAATTGGCATACCAGCGGCAGCAAAAACTCTTGTTAAGCGAGTTTGTAAGGCAGCACTTCCGGAAACCATTAATTTAACATTTCCACCAAGGGCTTCTTGCCATTTGCTGAAGATTAATTTACGAGCAATTTTTAATTGAAATTCATAAAAAAATCCATTTTTGCCATAAGGTTCATATTTTAAACCTAAATCGATTGCCCAAAAGAATAGTTTTTTCTTTAAACCAGTCAATTCAGTTCCTTTTGCATAGATTTTGTCGTATACTTTTTCAATTAAGCGAGGTACTACCGAGAATACATCTGGCTTAACTTCTTTAAAGTTATCTGAAATCTTATCAATTGACTCTCCAAAATAAATTGAAATCGAGTAGTATTGATAAATGTATAAAATCATTCTTTCAAAAATATGACAAACTGGTAAGAAACTCATTGCTCTCGCTGTACCTTCAGCAAGCGGAATTCTGTCAGAACTGTCAATTACATTGGAAACAATGTTGTTATGCGACAACATAACTCCTTTTGGTTTTCCGGTTGTTCCCGAGGTATAAATAATTGTTGCTAAATCTGTAGGTTTTACTGCTTCTTTACGTTCTTCAACTAAATTTTGTGTAGAAGTATCTTTTCCAGCAGTTAATAAATCTTTCCAGTTTTTTTCACTTGAAATTTCATCAAAAGTATATACTCCAATGAGTGAGGGAACATTGGCTTTAATCTGGTTTAATTTTCTCAGCACTTCAAGATCTGAAACAAAACAGTATTTAGCTTCTGAATGATTTAAAATGTATTCATAGTCTTGTTCTGAAATAGTAGGATAGATGGGTACTGTTTGTGCTCCAGTTTGTAAAGCACCAATATCCATAATATTCCATTCAGTTCTATTGGTAGATGAAATAATGGCTATTTTATCATTTTTTTGAACCCCCATTGAAATTAAAGCTCTTGAAATCGCATTTGATTTATCAATATATTCTTGGGTAGAAGTTTTTATCCATTCACCATTATATTTAGTTACTAAGGCATCAGGTAAATTATTTTTTTCTAGCTGATAGTATGGGAAATCAAATAGACGGGTAATGTTGGTCATTATATATAAGTATGGTTAATAGTGCAAATAAAAGAATTTTAACGAAAGTAATGAATAATTCTTTATTTTTTAAAATCGACAGATAAAGAGTTAACACAATATCTTGTTCCGGTTTTAGTTGGACCATCATCAAAAACATGTCCTAAATGTCCACCACATTTAGCGCAAAGTATCTCTGTTCTTGACATACCGAAGGAAATATCTTTTTTGTATTCTATTTTTCCAGGTAAGGCTTCGTCAAATGAAGGCCAACCACAGTGTGACTCAAATTTTGATTCTGAAGAAAAAAGTGGCTCACCACACCCACCACATAGGTAAGTTCCCTTTTCAAAATGTAAATTATACTTTCCTGTATTGGCGTATTCTGTTCCTTTTTCACGCAAAATACGATAGCGTTCTTCCCCTAATTGCGCTTTCCATTCTGCATCTGTTTTTTAGCTACTTTATTGAATTCGTTGGCTTTCAGACC
>CAMLKV010000307.1 GCA_946480635.1 uncultured Flavobacterium sp. | reverse complement strand
GGATGGGGTGGCTTCGAGAATCACGTTATGGTGGCTTCGATAGCCTCAGCCACCAAGAGGGCGTTTTAGGTTACGGTGGCTGAGGCACTCGAAGCCACACTACGTTTCGGCTCCGCTCAACCACCGTTAGAGAATGGTGACTGAGCATATTTGGTGACTGAGCGTAGTCGAAGTCACAACACTCTAGGATGGGGTGGCTTCGAGAATCACGTTATGTTGGCTTCGATAGCCTCAGCCACCAAGAGGGCGTTTTAGGTTACGGTGGTTGAGGCTCTCGAAGCCACAGTTCAGTTTCTACTCCTTTCATCATCTTAAAAATATTTATATAGAAAATAAAAGAAAAGGGCATCATTCGATGCTTTTTTATTGAACTGTTATTTGAGTTTTACATAGATAATTTCAGGGTCAATTCCCATATAGTGACAAAACTCTTCTATTGTGACCATCTGGTGTTTTTCTTTATTGTAATGGGATTTGATTTTATTAAGGATGTTACGACATTGACGAATACTTTTTCCTGTGATTTGCTGGATGTCTTTTGGGCAGATACTGATTCTTTGCATTGTTATTTTTTTGTGGTTGCTGGTACTTTTTTAGTTGGATTTTGATACTTTTTTTTGTTCGGCTTTACTCGGCTTATGTACGGCTTATGTACGGCTTTGGTATGACTTAAATACCTCTTACTATTTAGCGACTTTTTGATTGTTGATAATTCTCAAAATTTATGCCGTTTTGTAGGAAAAATATACTGTTTTGAAAACTTTAACTTAAAAAGGGAAATTTGTGGTCGAATTGGGAAAAAGGATGCGGTTACGGCAGTGGCACGGTTTTTTGGCTCGGCGTTTGTTTTGATTTTGGCATAAGTAATTTATTAATCATTAAATTTTTTAATTATGGCTAAGTCAAAAGGAATTATCAAGATTGAAGGAACAGTTGAGGATTTAACGTTTTACAAACAAGGAGGGGAGTATTATGTTCGTAAAAAAGGAGGGATTGACAAAAATCGCATTGCTAAGGATTCGAATTTTGCACGTACTCGAGAAAACAATACGGAGTTTGGCGGAAGTGGTCACAGTGGTAAGGTGTTGCGTACCGCTTTAGGAACAATGGTGTTTAAGGCTAAAGATAGTAAATTGAGTAGCAGGATGTTGAAAGTTATGTCTGAAGTGAAACGTTATGACACTACTTCTGTAAGAGGGCAACGCAATGTAGCCAATGGAATTACTACAACAGAAGGAAAACAAGCGTTACGTGGTTTTGATTTTAATGCTCGTGCCGAGTTAAGTAGTGTTTTGTATGCTCCTTACCAATTGGACACTGCTACAGGTGTTATTACTTTGACTGATGTGCTTCCGGCTGAACAGATTTTATTCCCACAAGGCGCTACACATGTGAGTTTTCAAGGGGCTGTTTTAACATTAAATTTTGAAACAGAAGAATCTGAAGTAGCGTATTCGAACGTTGTGAATTTACCACTAAACATGACGCTTGCCGACATTACTTTGACGCCTACTAGTGTGCCAACGGGTACTGGACAGCAATTCTTTTTGTTGATGGTATCGTTTTATCAACAGGTAAATGGTATGCAGTATTCGTTACGAAATGAGGAGTATAATGTGTTGAATATTTTGGAGATTTTGTAGAGTTATAACTTCGCCCTTTGTAAGGTGACTTCGAGAGCCTCAGTCACCATTCGACAGGCTCAGAGAATATGTGACTTCGAGAACCTCAGCCACCGTTACAAGCTTAGGGAACGGCTCACTTCGATTTCGGCTTCGCTCAATCTCCGTTAGGCAAGTTAAGGGAACGGCTCACTTCGATTTCGCCCTTAGACAAGCTCAGAACACGGCTCAGTCATCAACCGGTTCTACTTTATGGATAATTATTTTAAAACCCTGTGCTTTGGCATGGGGTTTTGTTTTTGTGCTTATTGATATGTAAGGTGGTTTCGCCCTTCTACAGGCTCGGGGAGCGTCTCAACCACCGTTAGTAGATGGTGACTGAGCGGAGCCGAAGTCACATTCCCAAAAGGTAGTTGATATCACCAATTTTAGTGATTGTGAAAGTCTTTATTTATGGTTATGTTTGAAGAGAATAAGATAAATAGTCCTAAATAAATGAAATTCAACGAAGATTCTCGTGTAAAAATACCAGCCTTATTACATTTAATGCGTTTGGGGTATCAGTATATTCCTTTGAATGAGCAGAATAGAATTGAAAGTAATAATATTTTCTCTTCAATTTTCATTCCTAAGATTTCGGCTTTAAATGGAATAACTGAACAAGAAGCGCAACGAATTTTAGATGAAATCAATCTGGAGTTGGGAAAAAAGTTTTATGAACGATTGACTTCGACCTCTGGAGTTAAATTGATTGATTTTGAAAATTTCAACAATAACGAATTTCACGTTACCACCGAATTAACTTGTAAATCGGGTGACGAAGAATTTCGTCCTGATATTATGGTTTTAATCAATGGAATACCTCTAGCTTTTATTGAAGTCAAAAAACCTCACAATCAAGAAGGTGTAATCAAAGAAAGAACACGAATTAATGAGCGTTTCAAAAATAAACACTTTAGACGTTTTGCTAATATTACGCAGTTGTTGGTTTTTTCTAACAACATGGAATATGAAGATGGTATTGTAGAACCTATTTTTGGAGCTTTTTATGCTACGCCTGCTTACGAAAACGTTCAGTTCAATTATTTCAGAGAAGATTTAGATTATCCAGTGCAACAAAAGTTGAAGGATATTGATGAAAAGACTGAAAACGAACTTTTGAAAGATAACAACTTGATTGTTATTAAAAATAGTCCTGAATACATTACCAATAAACAACCGAATACGCCAACCAATCGAATTTTAACTTCTTTATTTAGTAAAGAGCGTTTGAAATTTATTTTACAATATGCCATTGTTTATGTGGAAGAAGAAGTTACAGGGAAAGTAGCGTATCAAAAGCATATCATGCGTTATCCTCAGTTGTTTGCCACACAAGCTATTGCAACTAAAATTGATGCAGGGCAAAACAAAGGGATTATTTGGCATACGCAAGGTTCAGGAAAAACGGCTTTGGCGTATTATAATGTTAAGCATTTAACGGATTATTACGCAAAGAAACAAGTTATTCCAAATTCTATTTTATCGTTGACCGATTGGATTTATTAATTCAGGCTTCAAGCGAATTTGCTAATAGAGGTTTGAAAGTAAAACAAGTCAATTCGAAGCAAGATTTTATTGCCGATTTAAAAGTAGTGGGTGCGATTCATAATGATAGTGGAGTTCCTGAAATTACGGTAGTGAATATTCAGAAATTTTCGGAAGATGCCATTGTAGTTAAAGATATTAGCTATGACATTAACATCCAACGTATTTATTTTCTGGATGAAGCTCACCGAAGTTATAATCCTAAAGGAAATTATTTAGCGAATCTGATTAATTCTGATCGTTCTGCAGTGATTATCGCCTTAACTGGTACTC
>CAMLKV010000306.1 GCA_946480635.1 uncultured Flavobacterium sp. | reverse complement strand
AGATAATAATACAGCAATTAGTAATGTGTAAGGGTCTTTATGATCTAATGGGATGGGAATTTCAGGATATAGTTGATTTAGCGTGTCAATTACAAACTGAATTTTCTCTTTTTTGGTCATTTTAGTTTAATTTTGGTAAATCTAAAAACTAAATACAAAAACTCCTAAAAAATTAATTTTAAAAATGATTGCATTAAAAATAGGTGACAAGGCTCCAAATTTCTCAGCTGTAGATCAAGATGGAAAAACACACTCATTAAATGATTATAAAGGGTCAAAATTGGTAGTATTCTTTTATCCGGCAGCCAGTACACCAAGTTGTACTATCGAAGTTTGTAATTTGCGTGACAACTACTCTGAGCTTACAAGTAAAGGATATAAATTGTTGGGTGTAAGTGCAGATACAGCTAAAAAACAGTCTAATTTTATAAAGAAAAACGAATTGCCTTTTCCTTTATTAGCTGATGTTGATAAAAAGGTAATTGAAGCTTTTGGTGTTTGGGGACCTAAAAAATTTATGGGAAGAGAATTTGATGGTATCCATAGAACAACTTTTGTTATTGATGAAAAAGGAATCATTGAAGATATTATCGAAAAAGTAAAGACAAAAGAACACTCTAAGCAAATCTTAAAATAAAAAAAGCCATTCTTTTAAGAATGGCTTTTTTTATTTTATACTGTTTCTTTTTCTAAAGAATTAGTGGTTTCTTGATATCCAAATAAATGGTCTCTCTTAATCATTTCTGCAATACCTTCAGGTAACATTTCTTCCCATCCAGATTTATTTTTGCTAATCATTTTAAGAACTTCTCTAGAAAAAATCTTTAAGTGTGATTTATCAAAATCTGTGATATCGATTACTTTTCCATTGTATGCAAAAAATTTATATAATTCTTTCATACGAGGATGTACTTTAAGGTTTTGTGAGTTTAAAATTGTACCATCTTCATCTTCCATAGGATATAGATATACTTTTAAATCTCGGTAAAATAATTTTCCAAAGGCCTCAAGAATTCCTCCACTTAAGTGACGATAGTATTTTTCATCAAAGATGTCAATTAAGTTATTTACACCAAGTGCAAGACCCATTCTTTCTTTAGAATAATTTGAAAAATATTCTACTACTTTAAAGTACTCTTGGAAGTTTGAAATCATTACAGTCTGACCTAATGAACAAAGTAATTCTGCTCTGTCCATAAAATCTCTTTCGTCAATTTCTCCGTCAGAACGCAGGTTTGATAAAGTAATTTCAAAAACAACCAATGTATTTTCCTTTTTTACTTTATTTTCTTCAAGGAACATTTGCAATGATTTCTCATACATATCCATGTTAACCTTTGTTACTGGTCTAAAACTTCCGCGAAGTGCTAAAATGTTCTTTTTGTATAATACTGCAGCGGGTAAAATATTTTTACCTGTTGGGTCGAACATTACGGCATCAGTCATACCATTTTTTACCAATTGTAAACTCATCAAACGATTGTCTACATCAGCAAAGCGTGGTCCTGAAAAGTTAATAGTATCTATTTCTAACTGATCCTTATCTAAGTGATCATATAAATATCTTAATAAACGTTTAGGATCGTTATACTTGTAAAAAGCACCATAAATTAGGTTTACACCTAATTTTCCTAAAGTTTCTTGTTGAAGTTTTGCATCGGTTTCTTTAAAGCGGATGTGAATGATAATTTCATTATATGCTTCATCAGCTTCTAATTGATATTTGATACCAACCCAACCATGGCCTTTGTATTGCTTTGCAAAATCAATGGTTGCTACAGTATTTGCATAACTAAAGAACATTTTTGAAGGGTGTTTTTCTCTTTTTAAACGTTCTTCAATTAGTTCAACCTCATGATTTAACATTTTTCTCAAACGACTTTCCGTAACGTAACGTCCATCATCTTCAATGCCATAAATTGCATCACTAAAATCTTTGTCGTACGCTGACATCGCTTTTGCAATGGTACCTGACGAACCACCTGCTCTAAAAAAATGACGTACAGTTTCCTGTCCAGCACCAATTTCGGCAAAGGTTCCGTAGATATTATCATTTAGATTTATTCGTAATGCCTTATCAGTTATTGAAGGAATTGTTTCAATAACCTTGTCTCCTTTTAGTCTAATCTCGTTCTCTGAATTTTTCATTATTGGGGTACTACTTTGCAAAGTTAATAAAATGAAGAGCTTTTTATCAAATTAATATTTAATTTTGAGAAAAATTTAAGCATTTGAAAGTCTATTTTTTAGGTACAGGTACATCACAAGGCATTCCAGTTATAGGAAGTCAGCATCCAGTTAATAAAAGTACTGATTATAAAGATAAAAGATTGCGGGTTTCTGTTTGGATTGAATGGGATAATCTTTCATTTGTTATTGACTGTGGTCCTGATTTTAGACAACAAATGTTAGCTTGCAACTGTCAACATATCGATGCTATATTTTTCACACATGAACATTCAGATCACACTGCGGGATTAGATGATATTCGTCCGTTTTTCTTTAAACAAGGAGAAATACCAATATATGCTCATAATAGAGTACTTAAAAACCTAGAAAAACGTTTTGATTATATTTTTGAAACAGAAAATAAATATCCTGGTGCTCCGGGTGTGATGCCCATTGAAGTTATAAATAATAAAAGCATTTCTATAGCAAACAAAGAGATTATACCTGTTAATGTGATGCATGGAAACCTTCAGGTATTTGGTTTTAGATTCGATAATTTTGCTTATTTAACTGATGTTAAAGAAGTTTCTGAAATTGAAATCGAAAAGCTAAAGGGTCTAGATGTGTTGGTTGTAAATGCTTTAAGAGAAGAGTCTCATCCAACACATTTTAATTTGCAGGAAGCTTTAGATTTTATTAAAATTGTGCAGCCCAAAAAAGCCTATTTAA
This sequence comes from uncultured Flavobacterium sp., assembly GCA_946480635.1. The sequence goes on along the minus strand of CAMLKV010000306.1, from coordinate 592 downwards.
CCCATATAAGTCATGTTTTAGGTTTTCATGAAGAAGTGCAACAAAAATTGCCAGAAAATGTTTATTTGGCTTATGATAATTTAATACTTACTATTTAGAAATGAAGAAATTAATTTTATACGGATTTATATTTTCCGTTTTGGTAAACATTTTTCAGTTGATGTATTCATCAAAAAAATTCAATTTTGAAAATGAACGTTTTGAAGGTTACAAAGCAAAAATGAAAGATAGCATTTCAAAAATTGTTGCTGATAAGGAAGAAGGAGATTATTTTTCATTGGCGCATAACGACAAAGCAATCGATTATCTTGAAGATTACGATGTAAATAAATTAATGCCTCAAATAAAAGAGCAATTATTAGAATATAATAATAATCCTAAAGGAAATCCATTACTTTCTTATGAAGGAATGTCGATTAATAAAGTACGTTTTTTAAACCACAGATGGATTATTGCTGACTTTACAGGGCCTAGTGGTTGGGGAGAAGTTATTTTTAAATACTTTATTGAAAAAGACGGTAAAGTCACATTTGAACCCGCTGAAACACTTTTGTATCCACAGAATTAATAAAAAAGGAACTCACATGAGTTC
>CAMLKV010000305.1 GCA_946480635.1 uncultured Flavobacterium sp. | reverse complement strand
TTTACATGTCTTACCTATATCTAATATAGCAAATTCACCTTTAGTTGCTTCGGGTGTTGCTAAAGTTGTTTTTGGAGAAAAAGGATCAATAGTTGTTACTGTTATTGCGATATTTTCTATTATCAGTATTCTAAATGCATATATGATGATGCCTTCACGAATTTTATTTGGAATGAGCCGAGATGGTTTTTTTATTCAAAAAGGAACTTTAATAAATGAAGGTGGAACACCAATAGTTACGCTGCTGGTTTCTTCACTATTTGCTTTTGCTCTAATTTGCATTGGTACATTCGAAATTTTATTTTCGTTATCAACTTTTATGGCTATCACTGTTTGGGGATTGACTTATATTTCGTTGATAAAATTACGTTTTACAGAACCTAATTTAGAAAGACCATATAAATCTTGGGGTTATCCATATACTTCAATATTGATGATCTTATTTTCACTTGCTTTGTTTATAGGTTTTGCTTACAGCGATAGTAAAAGTTTTCTTATCATTGGTGGCATCACTTTACTTTCGTATCCCATTTTTTTAGCACTCAGAATCAAATCAAATAAAGAATAATCAATTTAAAAGTTAGAAGATAAATCGTAATTTTACGACTAATATTTTGAAAAATAGATATGGAAAATAAATATAGCGACGACGTAATTGGTCGTGCACGAGTACAAGATACTCCTGAACTAGAAGCTTATTATAAAGAATTAGAAGGTTTAGGAGCTGGTGCTTTGTGGACAGTAGCTAACGATATTGAACCTTGGGAGCCAAGAACTTCTTCGGTTCCTATGCTCTGGAAGTATGAAAACTTAAGAGAATTGGTCTTAAAATCATCTGATTTGGTTACTCCTGAACAAGCCGGAAGACGTGTCGTGTATTTAGTAAATGATAAACGTAAGGATGTTTCAGCTGCTGTTGGGTGGTTGTATACTGGAATTCAGGTAACAAGACCTGGTGAAAGTACTTCAGCACATCGTCATAGAGCTTCTGCCCTACGTTTTATTATGGAAGGTGAAGGCGGTTATACGGTTGTAGATGGAAATAAAGTAACTTTTGAAGTCAATGATTTTGTAATTACACCAAATTCAGCTTGGCACGAACATGGTGTTGCTGAAGACGGAAAAACCTGTGTTTGGCAGGACGGATTGGACATTCCTTTGGTAAATGCTTTGGAAGCCAATGATTATGCAGTTTTTGATGGAAAACAACCATTACAAGCACCAACTAATCATTTACCAATATCTTATGGTGGAGCCGGAATTATTCCCGCAGATAAAGTATGGGATAAGCCGTATTCACCTTTATTCAAATATTCTTGGAAACATGTTTATCCTACGTTATTAGAAGCTGCTAAAGTAAATGAAGGTTCTTCTTTTGATGGTATTATAATGCAATATTCAAATCCGTTAACTGGAGGTCATGTAATGCAAACCATGGGCGCTTCGATGCAGTTATTGCCAGCAGGCTTTAAAGGAAAAGCACATAAACATACTGGTTCGTTTGTATATCAATGTGCAAAAGGAAGTGGTTATTCTATTATTAACGGAAAACGTTTTGATTGGAAAGAAAGAGATATCTTTTGTGTACCCTCGTGGGCTTGGCATGAACATCATAATGCTTCAAATACAGAAGACGCTTGCTTGTTTTCTTTCAATGATTTACCTGTAATCGAAGGATTAGGTTTGTATCAGGAAAGAGTGTATTCAGATAATAATGGAAATCAAATTTTAGAATAAAAACTTACCTATAATATAATGAAATTACTTACTTATTCAATTGAAGGTTCAGAACCACGATTAGGCTTTATTCACAACAACCAAGTAATTGACATGGAAGATTTTGGCGATGTGTCTAATTTTCCATTACCAAAAACTATGTTAGAACTAATTGACATGGGATTTGATGTGATTGCTGAAATCAATGATTTAATTGCTGACACTAACGAAAAACAATTTGATGAAATCGCATACGAAATCAATGAAGTAACTTTTTTGGCTCCAATCCCTAAACCTAGAAAAAACATTATCGGGATTGGTTTAAATTATACAGAACACGTTGCAGAAAGTGCCAGAACATTGGATACTACAGGAAAATTACCTCAAAAGCCAATTATTTTTTCTAAGCCACCAACAACAGTTACAGCTACCAATACAGATATTATTAAAAATACGAAGTTGACGCAACAATTGGATTGGGAAGTGGAATTGGCAGTTATTATTGGTAAAAAAGGAAAATATGTTACCAAAGAAGAGGCGATGGATTATGTTTTTGGTTATACCGTTATCAATGACATTTCGGCTCGTGATTGTCGTCGTGAAGGCCAATGGATTGTTTCTAAAGGTCAGGATACCTTCGCCCCTATGGGACCAATTTTGGTTACCAAAGACGAAATCGAAAACCCGCATAACTTGAATTTGTCTTTGAAATTGAACGGAATTGAAAAGCAGAATTCAAATACCAAATTTCTATTATTCAATATCAATGATTTGATTGAAGATTTGAGTATTGTTTTCACTTTGGAACCCGGAGACATCATTGCAACCGGAACGCCTGCCGGTGTTGGTGCAGGAAGAGATCCACAAGAATGGATGTATGACGGTGATGTTGTGGAAGCGACTGTAGAAGGCATTGGAACGATTGTGAATACGATTAAGGAAATCTAATAATTCTGAAGTGAACAAAACGCAAAAAGCAGTTGAAGTTTTCAATAAAAACGCAAATCTATACCAAGATCGATTCATGGATTTTGATTTGTATAACGATACTTTCGACTTGTTTTGTGACACCATCCAAAAGAAAAATGCTTCCGTTTTAGAACTGGCTTGCGGTCCTGGAAACATTACTAAATATTTTTTACAAAAACGCAATGATTTTCAAATTTTGGGAACTGATTTAGCTCCGAACATGATTGAATTAGCACAAAAGAATAATCCATTGGCTACTTTTCAATTATTGGATTGTCGTGATTTTTTAAAATTGAATAAGAAATTTGACGCGATTGTTTGCGGCTTTGGATTACCTTACCTTTCTAAAGAAGAAGCTATTCAATTAATAAAAGATGCAGCTGATGGCTTAAATTTAGAAGGCGTTTTGTATTTAAGTACTATGGAAGACGATTACAGCAAGTCTGGGTTCAAAAAAGGAAGCACAGGAGATGAAATTTTCATGCATTATCATCAAGCAGATTATTTGACGGAAGCTTTAATCGAAAGCGGTTTTAAAATAATTGCTCTGGAACGTAAAAATTTCTCTGAACAAGACGGATCAAATACAATAGATTTAATACTAATTGCAAAAAAATAAAATGAAAAAATACAGAATAGGTCAAATCGTACCTTCATCAAATATTACCATGGAAACGGAAATACCGGCAGTTTTCCGTTCGCGTGAAACTATTTTACCGGAGCGCTTTACCTTTCATTCGAGCAGAATGCGCATGAAGAAGGTCACCAAAGAAGAATTGGAAGCCATGGACGCCATGAGTTTAAAA
>CAMLKV010000304.1 GCA_946480635.1 uncultured Flavobacterium sp. | reverse complement strand
TCGATTTTAAACCCTCCATCAAATTTTTCCTCTAAAAAAGTTCTTGAAAAACCTCTTGCGCTAATTGCTGGGTCAACTTTATTATTTTGAACTAAAGGTGTTTTTGAAGTTTTAGCAAAATGATTTTGATCTAACTGAATCCATAAATAATCTAAAGATTCTTTTGCATTATTTGTATAAGTAACCGTTTCAACTCCGTAAAGTCTTGCGTTTTTATCATCAAGCTCGATGTCTATTTTATAATCTGCCTGTTGTTGATAATATTCAGGACCTGGCGCACCAGAAGCCGTACGATACATATTTGGCGTTGCCATTATATCATACATTTGTCTGAACTTATTAGTATCCTCATGCCCTTGTTGCTTAACTTTTGGACTTTCTGGCTGAGTTTGTGCAAATACATTAATACTTAATATAAGTGCAACTACGAATAGATTAAAATTTTTCATACGGAAACCTTAATTTGAGGTCCTAAATGTAATTTATTTTTTGATGAAGAATAAAAAGCTATTAAATTTTTAACATTCCTTTTACATTTCCAGAAGTAAATAAAAAACTTTGCTTTTTATCGTAAATTGAAGTGTGAACAATATTTTGTTGTTCATCTGTAAAATCCAGCAATACAGTATTTTGAATTTCTAACGTTTTAATTTTCGAAATGTCTTTTATGTTATAGTAACAAATGAGGACATTGCCCTCCATTTCTTTACTTAAATAATTGATGGCTTTAGGCTGTCCATTTACTTTTAAAATAAAATTATCTGCTAAATATTTTTTCATCAAAATAACATCTTCAACAGACTCATTTGTTTCTCCCAACAATGTTCTTTTTTTATATTTCTCTTTAAGAATTGAGTTTAAATCATCCACAAAAATTCGAGAAGTAATCTGAATCATTTTTTTATCCTGAGCATAATTTACCTGATAAATTGACACATAAAATTTATGAATAGTAGCAGATGCTAACATCACGAAAAGGATAATTAAAAACGAAAAACGAGCAATTTTTTTCATACCGTAAATGTATTAATTCTTTTCAGGAAAAGTAAGATTCTTATACTTTACAGCTATTTCTCCTAACAAAAATGTAGCCAGAGTTTTATTTTTTGAAGTAATAGAATTCAACAAATCTAAATCTTCAAGAGCGAACAATTTAAATCCATCGACATAATCATCAGGAATTTTGAGTGTTTTAATATAAAATTCATCGTCAAACCACAAATCTAACTTTTCTAACTCCTTCTCCTTTTTTTCAATAACTACTCCTTTTTTAAGCATTTTTGTTCGACCACTAATTTGATTGATCAATCCATCGACACTCATCCCTCCAAAAGGAATTAAAAGCGGACTGTACCATTTAAATTTTTCTGCCGTTCTTAGTTTTCTCTCTGCTGGAGTGTATTCTTTAACATTTTTAGAAACAATACCCAATGATTTTGTCGTTACTTTGTTTACTTCAATTTCGTCCAGTTGATTAATTTTTGCCTTAACCTTTATAATCAAAGGATTTTGTTTGAAAGAATTATCGTTTAATCTAATTTCCAAACCTTCAATCGATAATGACGACACAATAAGCACATCATTTGATTTTGCCTCTATCGAAAAATCCCCTTCTGAGTTTGTTATTGTATTTGTCTTACTTGAAGCATTTACTACATAAATACCCTCTAAGTTTGCTATATCAGAAATTATTTTTCCTTTTAAAATTGTTTGAGAAAAAGCATTTTGAACCAACAGAAAAAGTAAGAGTAATTTAATTTTCATTCTTTATTTCTTTATACTTAAAAGTTAATTCAACCAATTTAAACTTTAAATTTCCATAATTTTTATCTTTTAGCAACTTTGCAATAGTCATATCTTCTGAAGCAAAAATCAAAAACCCATTTAAATTTTCTTTAGCTATTTTAAGAGTAGTAAGAAAAAAATCTTCTGTAAGCAATCTTAAAAGTTTTTCATGATTTGTTTCATACTTCTCTACTTCAACTATTTTCTTCAACATATTTTTTTGACCACTAATCAAATTATAAATCATTCCCACAGGCCCTCCAGTAGTTGCTGTTCTTAGTCTTCTCTCAGCAACAGTATATTCTTTTACATCTTTCCCAATTATCCCTAATGATTTTGCTGTAATTCTATTTATTTGAATTTCTGCCAATTCATTTGCTTTCGATTTAACTTCTATAATCAAAGGATTCATTCTGAAAGAATTTTCATTTAGAACTATTTCCAAACCTTCTAATTTTGGTGAAGATATAATTAACCTATCTCCGGCCTTAGCTTCAATAGTAAACAAACCACTCGAGTCGGTCAGTGTATCCTTTTTTGTTGTAAAATTAAAAACAATAATATCCTTAACATCATTAATATCAGAAATTACTTTTCCTTTTAATTCACACTGAGAAAAAGCCGATTGAAAAATACCAATAAAAAAAACAGCTAATAAATTTTTCATAAATAGATTTATGAAGTAAAAATAGAGGCGTATAATCCCAATTTATTATTAATGACTTGGTAATTTTTTGTTAATTATAATTTCTAAATTTGACATTCAATCATTTACTAATGAAAAAAGTTATACTTGCCAGCACATCAACACTATACGGAGGAGGTTATTTAGAATACTTACTTCCTACTCTAACAAAGCATTTTGAAAACGTAAAAACATTATTATTTATCCCTTATGCTAGACCAAGCGGAATATCTCACGATGATTACACTGCAAAGGTTAGTGAAGCTTTTTCTAAAATAAATATTGCTGTTAAAGGATTACACGAATTTGAAGATCCTACAAATGCAATTCAAGAAGCCGAAGCAATTTTTACAGGCGGCGGAAACACTTTCTTATTAGTATCTCAATTATACAATAACAACTTAATTGAAGTTTTAAAAGCTACAATAAACAAAGGAACACCATATCTAGGAACTAGTGCGGGAAGTAATATTGGTGGAAAAACAATGAACACACAAACGATATGCCTATTGTACTCCCTAAGAGTTTTGAGACCCTAGGTTTTATAAATTTCAACTTAAACCCACACTATCTTGACCCTATTGAAGGCTCAACACACATGGGAGAAACTAGAGAAACCAGGATTAATGAATTTCATAAACAAAGTTCAATTCCTGTTTTAGGATTACGTGAAGGAAGTTGGCTAGAAGTATATGATGATAATGTTATTGTTAGGGGAGATTTAACAGCTCGTTTATTTAGGCAAAATGAATTTCCTGTTGAAATCGCACCTGGAGAAAATTTAAATTTTTTATAAAGAAAAAGCCTCAAAGTAATCTTTGAGGCTTTTTTATTTGAAGCATAGCTTCAGAATTTTGCACAGTAAATAAAAAATCCCAAAACTAAGTTTGGGATTTTTAGAGCGGAAGACGAGGCTCGAACTCGCGACAACCAGCTTGGAAGGCTGGAGCTCTACCAACTGAGCTACTTCCGCAGGTGATAATTTTTAAAAACTTCATCAAGTTTTTGGAGCGGAAGACGAGGCTCGAACTC
>CAMLKV010000303.1 GCA_946480635.1 uncultured Flavobacterium sp. | reverse complement strand
ACTTCCACCCGTAACTAGAGCAATTTTGTTTATACTGTTTGTCATTTTGAATTGATTTTAAATTACAATACAAAATTGCGTCAGTTTTTGTGATGTGTTATTGCTCTAAACAAACCATCTTTTGCAAAAATCAAATAATTAGTTTCGGAATGATAATGGAGAAAAGCCAGATTGCTTTTTGAAAAAATTAGAAAAATGAGCAACTTCTTCAAAACCTAGACTGTTTGATATTTCAGAAATGTTCCAATTAGTGTTCTTTAATAAAATCTTAGATTCTTGAAGAATACGCGATGTGATTATTTCGGTGGTGGTTTTTCCGGTTCTTTCTTTTAATGTTTTATTTAGATGATTTACATGTACATTTAATGTATCTGCATAATCTTTGGGATTGCGAAGAAGTAATGTTTGAGTGCTAGATTCTACAGGAAATTGTCTTTCAAGAAGTTCAAGAAATAATGAAGTAATTCGGGAAGAAGCATTCATATTATCAATCAGAGAATCCATTGGTTTTAGTTTTTGACCATAATGGATAAGTTCTACTAAGTAATTACGAAGTAAGTCGTATTTAAACTTGTAATCGGATTCTATTTCGTTGTGCATTTTGTTGAAAATAGATGAGACTTCCTCATATTGTTTTTCTGTCAATTGAAAAATAAAATCTGTGTTGGGTTGATAAATTGGTAGTTCATCGATGACTAAACCTGTTTTTGATTTGGTCATAAAATCACTTGTAAAAACACAAAAATGTCCTTTTTGATTGTTATCTAGTGGTGTGTAGCGATAAGGGATTTTAGGAGTAGCAAAGAGAATGGCGTAATCTTTAATTTCTATAGTTCTATCTGCGTATTCGACAGTGTTTTTTCCATTAATTAAGCTGATTTTATAATAGGCTCTTCTGTTATATGGCATTGCTGGTTTTGCTTTACATACATTATACATGTCGGCAATATTAAAAACGTTGAAATGACCGACATCTTTTTTGTCCATTTCTTCTATGTATTTGACAACTTCTGGGCAATAGTCGCCAAACATTTCATTGTAAAATTCTTTTATGGTTGTTGTTGTCATTGTTGTTGTTATTTGTAAAATTCAAATTTACAAAAAAATAAACCCTAAAGTTAATCTTTAGGGCTTGGAATTTTTACTTGGTAGGAAATACATTTTATTTATGTTTATCACTCATTGTAAATTCTAACAATCCACCTTTTGCTATATCATCATAGGTAATAAAATACTTGCTAAGAGGTTTTCCATTTAAAAGCATTTTTTGAATATATATGTTCTTCTCAGAATTATTGTTAACCTTTATTTCAAATGTTTTTCCGTTTTCTAAATTGATTTTTGCATTCTTGATTGTTGGACTTCCTATTGAGTATTCATTCCCGCCTGGGGCTACTGGGTAAAATCCTAATGATGAGAATATATACCAAGCACTCATTTGACCACAATCATCATTGCCTCCTAATCCATCGGGAGTAGGTTTGTATTGCATTTTTAAGGTTCTTCTAATTATTTCCTGTGATTTCCAAGGCTGATCCGTCCAGTTATATAAATAAGCTACGTGGTGTGCAGGTTCGTTTCCGTGAACATAGCCGCCAATGATTCCGTCACGAGTAATATCTTCGGTTTCAGCAAAAAAGGCATCCGGTAAATTCATCGAAAACAATTCATCCAGTTTTTTGGTAAATACTTTTTTCCCACCCATAGCTTCTATAAGAGAATTTGGATTTTGAGGAACAAAAAAAGTGTAATTCCAGCTATTGCCTTCTATGAAACCTTGTCCATGTGTATTTAATGGATCGAAATCTTTTTTGAAACTTCCATCAGCTAATTTTGGTCGCATAAATCCTAAAGATGCATCAAAATTATTCTTCCAATTTTCGGAACGTTTCATGAACTCATTATAAATATCTAATCGGTTTAATTTTTTGGCTAATTGAGCAATTGACCAATCATCATAAGCATATTCTAAAGTATTGGAAACAGAAATGCCGCTTTTTTCTGAAGGAATGTATCCTTTATCAATATAGTATCCTATTCCTTCATAATCTCTTTTGTTTGCTGTCGAAACACAAGTTTCAAGTGCTTTATTTGCATCGCCTGTGAAATTGTTTTTCATTATAGCGTCAGATACTACAGAAACACTATGATAACCACTCATGCACCAATTGTCATTTGCATAATGGCTCCAAATTGGTAACATTTTATGTGGACTTTGTTCGTAATGTTTCATCATGGAATGAACCATGTCATTATTTTTCTTCGGCTGAATAATATTAAATAGAGGGTGTAATGCCCTATAAGTATCCCAAAGAGAGAAAGTGGTGAAGTTGGTAAAGCCCTCAGCTTGATGAATATTTTGATCCAATCCTTTATACTTTCCATCTATGTCCATATAAGTTGTTGGAGCTAAAAACGAATGATACATCGCCGTATAAAAATTGATTTTTAAATCTTCACCTCCTTCAATTTCGACTTTTTTTAATTCATTTTCCCAAGAATTTTGGGCATCCTTTTTAGTTTTTTCAAAGTTCCAATGATTAATTTCTGATAAGTTTAAAAGGGCTCCATCCATGCTAACAGAAGAAAGGGCCATTTTTACTTTTATTTTTTCATTTTCAGAGGTTTTGAAATTAAAGTACATTCTGATTTGCTTTCCTGCAGCCTCAGGAAAGTCTTTTTCTTGATTAAATTTTCTCCAAAACCCTCTGTAAACTTGCTTTTCTTCAAAATTTTTAGCGCCATATTCTATAAAAGGTTTTGAAAAACTCATGGCAAAATATTGAGTGCGGGTTCTGGCCCAGCCGTTGGTTTGTCTGTATCCTGTAATTAAAGTATCATTTACTACACGAACATAGGTCCATACATTTTTTTCTTGGTAATTGTAAATCCCACTCATTAAGTCTAAAATGATATGAGCATCATCCGATTTTGGAAAGGTATATTGATGGAAGCCAACTCTGTTGGAAGCAGTCAATTCGGCTAATATATTGTCATCGTCTAATTTTACTTTGTAATAGCCAGCTTCAGCAGTTTCATTGTTGTGTGAAAATGAAGAACGAAATCCCGATAAAGGCTTGTCAGCTGTTCCCGGATTTAATTGCAATTTTCCAACAGTGGGTATTACTAAAAAATCACCCAAGTCTGAATGACCTGTGCCACTAAAATGTGTATGACTAAAACCTACAATAGTTTTATCGTCGTATTGATAACCTGCACAGTATTTATATACATCAGGATTGTATTTTCCATTTACAGCATAAGGTATCGTGTCGGTGTCAGGGCTTAATTGCACCATTCCAAATGGCACAGAAGCTCCCGGATAAATATGTCCCATTCTTTGGGTTCCAATGATGGGCTTCACATATTTTACATATTTGTGCTGACTGTAAAAAGGCAATGTTGTTAATATAAATAATAAGGAAAGAATATTATTTTTCATATTATTCGCTTTTTTGGGTTGATAAAGAAAAAGGGAATGATTTTTCAGTAATTCCTCTTTT
>CAMLKV010000302.1 GCA_946480635.1 uncultured Flavobacterium sp. | reverse complement strand
ATGAAATGTTTAACAGAAATAAAATCATTGTAGAGAATTTCCGTGAAACGCAACCAGAAAAAAAGCAAGTCATCCTACCTACTTTAGAAGGTTTTGAAGTAGTAAAAATGGAAGACATTGTAAGACTTCGTGGGAATGGAAATTTTACCGATTTGTATTTGTCTGACGGAAGCAAAAAAATGGTTTGCCGTTTTCTAAAACACTTTACGGAGATTTTACCATTTCCTTTTTTACGCGTTCACAAGTCGCATATCATTAATATCAACTTTGTGAAATCGTACAATAAAGGAGGATATGTGGTGCTCAATGATTTGGCCGAAATCGAAATTTCACCTACCTACAAAGATCAGTTTTTAAAACACTTTAAATAATTAAAAATCAAAATCAGTCACAGATGCTGTAGAGTCTACAGGTATAGTATCCTGCACAACCTTAATGCGAAGGAATGAACGTGCTCTTCCTGAAATATAAATAGGAATTGATTGGCCTATGGTATCGTCACTAGTGATTAAAGCTCTGCGAAGCATAAGGTTTTTAATAAACTTCTGATTTTTTTCTGCGTATGATTTTTGCATACCTTCTTCATTGAACTGATACATAAACTTTTTAGGTTTAGGCACAATAGAAGCTAGATATAAACATTCATTCAAAGTTAAATCGATAGGTTTTTTCTGGAAGTAAAATTCGGCAGCTTCACCAATTCCGTACACATTTGGTCCCCATTCAATTACATTAAAGTATACTTCCAGCATACGTTCTTTCGAAGCAATCCTATTATTCTCTAAAATATAAACTAATAAGATTTCTTCTAGCTTTCTTGATAAAGTTTTCTCACGTGTTAGAAATACATTCTTAACTAATTGCATACTGATGGTACTGGCACCACGGGCAAACTTTTTAGTACGAATGTTTTTTGCAATAGATTGCTTAAATGCTTCTGAAATAAAGCCACGATGACGCATAAACGAAGGGTCTTCGTTTGTAAGAACAGCATGTTTTAGATATGGAGAAATTAATTCTAACGGTGTGAAATTTGGATTTGAAGCACCTACAAAAATAGGTCTTTGCGGTACTCCATTTTCAATTGCTCTATATGTGAATTCTGTATTTAGTTTTTCCAGATTGGCTTCACCGTATTTTACAATTCTTAGATTGTGTTTGTTGAATTTACTGTCAAAAATAAGTTTGTGAGGCTTGTTTTTATTGAACTGAAAATTCAAATTATAATCAAATTCACCTTCGGCTTCCATGCCTACAAAGTGAGAGAAAAGACCATCTGGGAGTGACGTAATGAAATCTTGCGCTTTCATTGTGTCGATATTCAGTTTCAATTTATAAATAGTGTCTTCTTCAGTATTGTATTCTAAATAAGGTTTTACTTTTATCTTATTCAACTGAGCTTTTGAAGTGCTGTCAATGGCAATAAAATCACTTCCTAATAAAAATCTGTAATCAAATTGAGCATTTTTGATAACAACATCTTTCTTGGCAATTTTTGGATGGTTTATCGTGAAATTTTCAATAGAAGCAACACCATCAATGTGTAGTTTTCCAAAACTCATGTCAAGCTTATCAAGCTTTAATCGAATTTTATCAAAACTAGATTTTAAACCAAATTTCTCATCAATATAAGGAACCTGGATTTTTGAAGTGTCTGCCGAAGCAAATACTAAATCGGCTTTTTTATCACGCGGATTGGCATAACCTTTTATATTCCAGTTTTGAGAGAATGTATTTGTTGTAACCTTAATTTGTGTAACAAGTTGATTTTCAATTAATTTTAAATCGTCCATATCAAAATGCACTTTCTTATCCATATCATTAATACGAAGTGATAAGTTTGTCAAACTCATTTGACCTGGAACAAGATTCAATAATTTATTTAGAATTCTATTGGCAAGCTTTGCATAATTTCTTTTCTCATTGGTCACTTCTTCATTTTTATCTTTCTTTAGAAAAGCATCAAAGTTTCTTCCGTTCTCATTTTTAACCAACTGAATAAAACCATTTTGCATTTCTAAGTTGTTCAATTGTACATCACCGGTAAGTAATTGAAAAAAGCTCACTTCGGTTTTTATTTTTTGAACAGATAAAAGTGTATCTGCTTGATGTGGAACCAGAGTTATGTTATTCAATTCGACTCCTGTTGTTCCTAAGAATTTAGCACTTTCAACATTAAAATCTGAATTGTATTCTGTATTGAATTTGTTTTTTACTTTGTCTAAAGCTTGGTGCAAAAGAGTATCTCGGAAGAAATAAACACTTCCAACAAGTACTATAATTAGTATGAAAACTATTTTAAGAATCAGAAAAAACCATTGTTTTTTGGTTCTCATTGGTAATAAAATTTGGGATGATTTATGGAAGCGAAGCTACAAAATCTTCTACTTCTTTTTTCTGGTGAGCGTATTTTTCTTGTAAAACAGAATCTTTACCCATTTTATTGTAGTAGTCTAACGCTTTGTTGGCAAAAAATCTCTGTTGATGATGCGCTACATCAGGAACTTGTGGATATGTTTTATGAAAAAGCATTTCGTAATAGGCTTGCCATTCTCTTTCATTGCGATCTTCTATAAAGTTACCTACAGCTTTTTGACCAATATGGATCATTTCGTGAGCAATTAAGTTAAGCATCAACACAAACTCAAACTCAAAAGTGTTTTCAGGGATACGAATGATGTTGGGTTGCCCAAAAGCACCTTCGGTGGTCATTAAAATATATTCTGGTTTTGCTTTTTCGCGGAGTTCAAAGTTCTTGAAATTTGGATGTTTGATGCCGTATTCTTCGATAACCAAATTAGCCGCAGCAATAGTTTCTCCTAATTCATGATAGGTTTGCACAAGCTGTAATATTTCAGAATAGGGTTTCATAGTTTACCCAAATAACTCGCTAACAATTTCTTCAATTTTGCTTACCAAAACCACCTTTATTCCAGGGAATTTTGTAGAAATTTTATTGTATTTTGAGATGAAAACGGTTGAAAATCCTAATTTTTCGGCTTCCTGAATACGTTGCTCAATCCTGTTTACTGGACGAATTTCGCCAGAAAGGCCAACTTCACCAGCAAAACAAAAATCTTTACCTACAGGAATATCTTCGTTTGAAGATAGAATAGCTGCAACAACAGCTAAATCAATAGCAGGATCATCTACAGAAATACCTCCAGTAACATTTAAAAAAACATCTTTTGCTCCTAAACGAAAGCCAGCGCGTTTTTCTAAAACGGCTAAAATCATATTTAATCGCTTGGCATTGTAACCAGTTGTGCTACGTTGTGGAGTCCCGTACACTGCTGTAGAAACCAAGGCTTGAATTTCTATCATCAAGGGTCTCATGCCTTCTAAAGTAGTGGCGATTGCCGTTCCTGATAATTCTTCTTCTTTATGGGAAATTAAAATTTCGGAAGGATTAGATACTTCTCTCAATCCTGATCCTTGCATTTCGTAAATTCCTAATTCGGCAGTCGAACCAAAACGGTTTTTTAATGAACGTAAAATTCGGTACACATGATTTCTATCGCCTTCAA
>CAMLKV010000301.1 GCA_946480635.1 uncultured Flavobacterium sp. | reverse complement strand
ACGAAGTCATAACCTTGGTTCAGGTCTTTCAAATGTGTTGGATAAAGAATTTTTGAGTAGTGCTTATGGAGAAGTACGAACAACTTTGTTTGGAATGCTTGAAAGTCTTAATTGTTTTCAAATTAGTAAATTCAGTCAATATAGGAGATTGGATAGTAAAGAAGAACAAATGAAAATTGCTTCTCATTTAGGCTTAAAAGTTCCAGAAACATGTATTACAAATAATCCGCAAGAAGCAAAAAGATTTGTTCAGGAAAGACCTAATGGTGTAATTTCAAAAATGCAAAGTTCGTTTGCAATTATGCGTGATGGAATAGAAAATGTCGTATTTACAAATTTGGTGAAGGAAGAAGATCTTGAAGATATTGATACGTTACAGTTTTGTCCTATGCAATTTCAGGAAAAATTAGAAAAGAAATTGGAATTAAGAATAACAATAGTTGGTGATGAAGTATTTGCATTTGCTATTGATTCTCAAAAAACTGAAAATGCAAAATTAGACTGGCGAAAAGAAGGAAGAACTTTAATAGCTGATTGGATTCCTTATGAATTACCATTGGATATTAAAGAAAAGTTACTTCAAATGATGGATATTTATCAAATTAACTATGGAGCAATTGATATTATTGTTACTCCAGAAGATGAATATTACTTTTTAGAAATAAATTCTGCTGGAGAATTCTTTTGGTTAGATAGACTCATTGATGGTGCAATTTCAGAACAAATAGCAAATGTCCTTTTAGGAAATGTATACAGAAGATATACTCCAGTTTTAGAAGAGAATTTTTCAAGAGCTTAAAATAGATTGAAAAGTTTGTTATATTTACTCCTCAATCAAAACAAAAAGATATGAAAAGTAAAGCTTTATTAGTGATTGCTGTTATAGGAGCGTTTGTTTATGCATGTTCTCCAAAAACTGCGACTACTGCACAAACATCTGAAGTAAAAAATATAGTATTGACGCCAGAATTAGCTGAAGGTAAGTCTTTGTACGAAAATAATTGTGGTAAATGTCATAAGTTATTTCAACCTACAAAACATACTAAAGAAGATTGGGTTCCAACACTTGATAGGATGGCAAAAAAAGCTAAAATAACAGACGAACAAAAAGCATCAATTTATAATTATCTTGTTGCTAACTTATAAAGAAAAGGCCCCAATTTGGGGCTTTTTTATTTTCTGGCAGTGAAACCAACAGGTATCATAAGCTCACCTTTTTCAAATTTATTTATATAAAGCAAAACGGGTTGTTTTTGACCTTCCCAAGTGATTTCAAATGTATCAATTAATCCTGCGCCCATATCAGATCTTTTAGTTGGAAAAGGACAACAAGGGTCTTTTTTTACAAAAGTGATTTTTTCTCCATTGGGTCCAGCTAAAGCATTTAAAAATCTAATTTGATTATTATTCCCATCTTCTAAAGAAGTAAAACCTACATTTACAGGATAGTCTTCGTTATAAGCATATTTTTTATTGGGAGCTTTTTTTGTAATAATGAAGCTATTGAAAGTTTCATTTAAAGCAGGTCCAGGAATTGAGTCATCTATATTTTTTATCGTTGATCTAGTACTTATACATGAAGCAAAAGGAATAAAAATCAGTAGTAAAATTAAAGCTCTAAATTTCATTAATTGTTTTCTTTTTATAGATTTTGAATGACTCATAACAAATATAGGAACATTCTTTTATTTTTGTATAAAAAATATTGAAATGGATTTTATTAATCATACATGGCATTGGGCTATATCAGGCTTCCTGATTGGTTTAGTAATGTTAGCTTTAACATATTTTGGTAAAGCTTTTGGAATGTCTTCTAATCTTAGAAGTTTATGTTCGATGGCTGGTGCTGGTAAATTTGTTCCTTTTTTTAATTGGGATTGGAAATCACAAAGATGGAATTTAATGGTAGTTATTGGTGCGATGCTAGGAGGTTACGTGGCAACTCATTTTTTGTCTGACCCTACAAATGTGTCGATTAATCCAACGACTATAAATCAATTAGCTGCTATGGGTATTGATGCTCCTCAAGGAAAATTAGCACCAGATGCATTATTCGGAATGCAAGTGTTTAGTTCTCCTAAAATGATGACTATTTTATTGATTGGAGGATTGCTTATAGGCTTTGGTTCTCGTTATGCAGGAGGGTGTACATCTGGACATGCTATTTCTGGACTAAGTAATTTACAATTACCTTCCTTAAAAGCTGTAATAGGATTTTTTGTGGGAGGATTAATAGTTTCTCATTTTGTTTTACCTCTAATTTTTAATTAATCATGAAGTTATTTAAATTTTTGCTTATTGGTTTTTTCTTTGGAATTGTATTAACAAAATGTGAAGCCGTTTCATGGTATAGAATTTATGAAATGTTTCAATTTCAATCATTTCATATGTATGGAATTATAGGAGTAGCAATTTTTACTGGAGTTATTGGAATTCAAATTATAAAAAGAAAGAACTTGAAAGATATTGATGGTTTGCCAATCGAAATTTTAGATAAAGAAAAAGGATCAATAAGATACTGGATTGGAGGAACTCTTTTTGGTTTAGGATGGGCTTTAGTAGGCTCTTGTCCGGGACCAATTTTTATACTGATAGGAGCAGGGTTTATGAGTGTTGGAGTTATTTTAGTTGGTGCTTTGCTAGGAACTTTTTTATACGGAGTTTTGAAAGATAGATTGCCTCACTAATATATTCAAGAGTAATAAAAAAAGGCTTGTCAGCGACAAGCCTTTTTTTATTTTCTGTTCAAACTTAAAATGCCTTTTGTTATTAGAAATTGAGCAACAATATAGGTAATCATAATTAAAAAGCCTGATTTTGGCAGTTCAGAATGAAATTTATTTATTGCCAAAATACTATCTGAAGAAACAAAAATTAAAGCCCCTAATAAAACTGTTAGATTATTTGGTTTACTCCAATTAAAATACCCTTTTATGGCCATTAAAAGCATGGTTGATATCGTAATTGCATAAACAGTTACAGGGATTTTTAAATCACCTAAACTAGGGTAGAGTAGGGATAACATTCCAAAAAGATAGATTCCAACGATGATTAAGCCTACCCAAAACAATTTGTTTGTTGTTGTGTTTTCTTTTTCTTGTTTTGTAAATAATAGGATAAATATAATATGTGCAATAAGGAACGAAACCAAACCGAAGATAAAATACAATTCACCTTTATCTGCAAACATTAAAATTATATCTCCAATCCATGAAAAAAACAAAGCCGAAAGCAGTAAGTTTTTGGTTTTAAAATTTTCAGATGAATATGTTTCTAAAATTAAAAAAGGAAGTAAAATTGGTTTTAGATACCAAGCGATTTCATCTTGTCCAATAAATAATAGAATAAGATAGAACACACTTATTCCAGCGAAGATCTTTAAATAATTACTCATAAAATTAGCTTAAGGCAGGTTGGTTTTGGGTTTCTTTAAATTCTACAGTTACAAAATAAATACTTATTAAAAGACATAAAGTTAAGTGACTCATAACGATAACAGTTCCGTACGGAATTACATCATCAATTTTGAACCAACTTC
>CAMLKV010000300.1 GCA_946480635.1 uncultured Flavobacterium sp. | reverse complement strand
TTTAAAGTCTTTATCTAATTCACTAAAAGTATTCCCATTAATATCTGTCGCATTAACGATAGCTCTACCTCTTGTAAAAAGACCCAAAGAATGTTTAGGAGTAATATTAAACATAACCGACAACCCTTGAGTATCAACATTTATAAAGGCATTGTTACTATTCATAGGGAATTTTTTGGCACTAGCCTCAAAATCATAATCACTTTTAATTACATCTGTAAATTTTACACCATAGTAATCATTTGACCCAAATACACTTCCTGAAAACAAATTAATATCTATTTTGAAAGGAGAATCAACCACATTTGAAGGGTTATAAAGAAGTCCCTGAGTACCACTGTAATTATCACTAAAGTACCCTAAATACGATTGAGCTCTAACAGTGTTTATTCCAACCACTGCTAAAGCAATAAAAAAAATGTTTTTCATTTTAGGCTTGTTAAAATTACTCAAAACAATAACTCCCAAACTCAATAAATATTGTGTTTGGGAGTATAAATTTATGAAGAAATTTTATATTAATTTTAATCTAAATAATTAAAAAACTTCACTTTCTTTTAGTTTTTCAGTATTTGAAACTAGCTGTAATTCCTCAATGAATTTTTGAATTTTTCCAGCCATAACACCATCCATATCGAAGATATCCATTCCAATTCTATGATCTGTAACACGTCCTTGAGGATAGTTATACGTTCTAATTTTTGCAGAACGGTCACCGCTACTTACCTGAGAGTTACGCTTTTTAGCATCTTCCTCTTGCTTTTTAGCCAATTCCATTTCGTATAAACGAGAACGTAAAACCGATAATGCTTTGTCTTTATTTTTATGCTGAGATTTTTCGTCCTGACATTGCGCCACTAAACCTGTTGGGATGTGCGTCATACGAACAGCCGATTTTGTAGTGTTAACCGACTGACCTCCAGGTCCTGACGAACAGAATAAATCAATTCGCACATCATTCATATCTATTTGTACATCAAATTCTTCAGCTTCTGGTAAAACCATAACCGTTGCTGCTGATGTATGAACACGCCCTTGAGTTTCTGTTTGAGGCACACGTTGCACGCGGTGTACTCCTGCTTCAAATTTCAATGTTCCATAAACATCTTCTCCGGTAACTTCAAAAATAATTTCTTTGAAGCCTCCAGAAGTTCCTTCATTTAGATCAACCACAGATGTCTTCCAACCTTTCGTCTCACAAAACTTCGTATACATTCTGTACAAATCTCCTGCAAAAATCGAAGCTTCATCTCCACCAGTACCAGCACGGATTTCCACCATAACATTTTTAGCATCTTCTGGGTCTTTAGGGATAAGCATAAACTTAATCTCCTCTTCTAATTGAGGTAAACGCTGCTGAGCTTCGTCCAACTGCATTTTGGCCATTTCAACCATTTCAGCATCACTCCCATCTGCAATAATCTCTTTTGCTTCTTTGATATTGCCATCAAGATTTATATACTCTTCACGCTTTTCAACAAGAGCTTTTAAATCTTTATATTCCTTATTTAACTGTACATAACGCTTTTGATCGGCGATGATATCAGGTTGAATAATCAAATCTGAAATTTCGTCGAAACGCTGTTTTACGTATTGAAGTCTGTCTAACATTTTATTGTCTTCTATTTTGGAGTGCAAAATTACAAAAAAGATTTCAGATTTTAATTTTTGATTTTTTGGAGCTTTTTCCAGCTTTCACCTTTATCTTTTTTTAACAAAAAAGGATATCAGCTCTATCTGGGCTATTTTCTTTATATTTGATATTCAACATCAAGTCAAAAAACATGAAAAAATCAACTCTTTATTTAGCAACAATTACAGCAACATTATTATTTACTTCTTGCTTAAAAAAGGATGACAATAAAATTGGAATCGTAACAAAAAAATATCCAAAACTAGAAGAAGCAAAATGGCTTATAGGTTCTTGGGGTAATTCAACAAAAGAAGGCGATTTAACTGAAAGCTGGAATCAACTTAATGATAGTACCCTGTCTGGAAAAACAACTTTTATTTCTGGAAAAGACACTTTGTTTACCGAAACAATAGAGATTATTCAAGTAAATGATAGTTTATTGTACAATACTAAAGTATCTAACCAGAATGAAGGAAAAAAAGTTTCTTTCAAAGTCTCAACCTTAACAGAAAGTCAAATTGTTTTTGAAAATCCTAAACATGACTTTCCTCAAAAAATAACTTATATCAAAATTTCTTCTGATAGCTTAGTCGCAAAAATATCAGGCAAAAAAAATGGTAAAGAATCATTCGAAGAATACCCAATGAAGAAAAAATAATTTAAAAATCCCTTAATCAGGGATTTTTCATTCTACAAAAAATTGAAAATCAATAAATTAAAAAAATATTTTAAATTTTATTTAAATTTAATCTAAATAAGTTTTAGAAATCGAGAAATAGATTTTATTTTTGCACTCGAAATCAAACATTATTTTAATTAATTCTAAATAAATGAAAAAATATCTGTCTCTTCAAGCTGTATTTTTACTACTTACTACAATATCTTTTGCACAAAGTGCTGATCTCACAAAAGCAGAATCTGATTTAGAAGATTATTCTGAATTAAATGACACTGTAAAAAACAAAAAAAGAAAAGTTCTTAGCGAAGTTACTATAACCTCTAATCAGCAAAGAAAACCAGTTAGTGTTGTAAGATCAGGTTTAAAACCTATGGATAACCCGCAAAGTGTTCAAGTGATAGGAAACGAAGTTATAGAACAACAACAAGCCATTCGTTTGAGCGAAGTTATTAAAAATGCCAATGGTGTTTATGTAGGTTCTGCTCGCGGAGGTGCTCAAGAATCTTTTTGGTCTAGAGGTTATGACATGGGAGCCAATAATATGTTTAAAAATGGTTTTCGTTATAATTCTGGATCAATCCCTGAAGTTTCTTCTTTAGAAAAGGTTGAATTCCTAAAAGGTGGTTCTGCTTTATTATATGGAAATGTTACTCCTGGAGGAATTTTAAACTTAGTTACAAAAACTCCAAAATTCACAAAAGGAGGAGAAATTAACATGCAACTAGGAAGTTATGATTATTACAAACCATCTGTTGATTTTTATGGTCCTTTAAATAATTCAATTGCGTATCGTTTTACTGGATCGTATGAAAAATCAAACAGCTTTAGAGATTATGTAAAAAACGATCGTATCTACATCAATCCGTCCCTTTTATTTAAAATTTCTGAAAAAACAGACATTACTTTGCAAGGAGATTACTTAAGTGCAGACTGGACACCTGATTTTGGAACTGGTATTATTGGAAAAGAAATCTTAGACATACCTCGTAATACTTATTTTGGAGCTCTTTGGTCAACTGGTAATACAAAATCAGCTAGTGCGTCTTTACTATTTAATCACGATTTCAACAAAAACTGGAAGTTAAGCTTTAATTCTTCTTTCCAATCTTACAGAAGAACTCAAAAATCAACTGCTCAAATGTCTAATTTAGAAACTTATTCTGTTAGAGGTGACTGGAAGCGTGGATTAGTTCAAAATGATGCTGCTGAAAGAATATTTGGAGATCAATTAAGCTTACA
>CAMLKV010000299.1 GCA_946480635.1 uncultured Flavobacterium sp. | reverse complement strand
TCTCAAAATCGTCTGAAACAAAACTTCAAAAACAAATTAAAAACAAGGTAAAATTCAAACTCAAAAAAATTTTTTTCATTTTCAACTTTTTTTAGTTTTCAACATATATTAAATACAACAAAAAAGATTTTTAAAAATTTAAAAAAATTTGATGGTTATTATAGTGTGTTAATATGTCGAATAAATTTATTTTTAAAGTCATTGAAATCTCGTTTTATTTATTTATTCTGAGTTATCAACATAGTTATTTGTAGTTAAAATATTAATTTTTAAGCCTTTTTGAATTTTAATTAACAACGGTTGACAAACAAAATTGAATTCATTTTGTAAATAAGTTCATATGTTGATAGTTGTTGAAAATGGCATTTTTGATATTGATAACTTTTCTAAAAATTCACGAAACTTTTCTTGCATATTTAATTTTGGTTTTGGATTAAGTATTTTTTTTAAACATCCAAAAAAAACTTCTAATTTTCTTTTCATAGTTATTAACAATTCTTGTTAATTTAAAGTTAACTGAATATCAACGAATTACAAACTCATATTAACACCATAAAATTTTAACAAAAAATATAACTTTTATGTATTGAAAATCAGAATCTTACTAATTTATCAAAAATGTTGATAACCTAATAAATCTTTGAAATTTAGATAATTGCAATTATGTCTTTGTACTTGATTTAATGAATGTACCTGAGCAATAATTTTCTGTTGATAAAGAAAAAATGGTGAAAGTTAATGTAATTTATGGCAACCATTTAATTATTGAGTAAATTTGCAAAAACACAACTTAATAGTATTTAAAATGAAAATTTCGATAGGAAACGATCACGCAGGACCAGAGTATAAAAAAGCAATTGTAGCAATGCTGAAAGCAAAAGGATATGAAGTAACCAATTATGGAACAGATTCTGAAGATTCTGTTGATTATCCTGACTTTGGGCATCCCGTTGCGAATGATGTATCTGAAGGTAAAGCTGATTTTGGAATTGTTATCTGCGGAAGCGGAAATGGAATTGCCATGACGGTTAATAAACACCCAAAAGTAAGAGCAGGTTTATGCTGGACAAAAGAAATTGCGGTTTTAATCCGTTTGCATAATGATGCCAACATTATTAGCATTCCTGCACGTTTTACTTCGATTCCACAAGCTGTAGAAATGGTTGAAACTTTTCTTAGTACTGAATTTGAAGGAGGAAGACATCAAAACAGGGTAAATAAAATTGCCTGCCAATAAATAAAAATGGGTCACAACCATAATCATCATCACGGACATAGTCATGAAGTAACAGGTAAAAATTTATCAATTTCGATTATTCTGAATATTGGTATTACTGTTGCTCAGATTATCGGCGGATTTATATCAGGCAGTTTATCTTTATTGTCTGATGCGCTGCATAATTTTAGTGATGTAATTTCTTTGATTTTGAGTTTTGTAGCCCATAAACTGGCGAAAAGAAAACCCAGTTTTTCCAGTACATTTGGTTATAAAAGAGCCGAACTTCTTGCCGCATTTATTAATGCGGCAACTTTAATCATAGTAGCGTTGTTTTTGGTCTATGAAGCCATTGTGCGATTTTCTGAACCCGTAATTATAAGTTCAAATCTTGTCATCTGGCTGTCTCTTTTAGGAATTGCTTTTAATGGATTTTCTGCCATAATCCTAAAAAAAGATGCCGATCATAACTTAAATATGAAATCGGCTTATTTGCATCTTGTTACCGATATGATGGCATCTGTAGCTGTTTTAGCAGGCGGATTTCTAATGAAATATTTTCAGTGGTTTTGGGTAGACAGCATAATTACTTTAGGAATAGCAGTTTATTTGATTCTGATGAGTTTTGATTTATTAAAATCGTCCGTAAAAATGCTTTTGCTTTTTACTCCCGAAAGCTTGAATATTGAAGAGATTGCTGAAAAAATCCATACCGTTACCGGAAATCATCGTTTATATCATATCCATCTTTGGCATTTGAATGATAATGAACTTCATTTTGAAGCACATTTAGACTGCAAAGACAATATTTCAGTTGCTGAATTTAATACAATTGTTGCTGAAATTGAAGAAGTTTTGTTTCATGAATTTCATATCAGTCATTCTACTATTCAGCCTGATTTTGGAAAAAATTGCAGTAAGGATTTTATATTTTACGAGTAATAAAAATGTCAAAAAAAATCGTGTGCTACGCACCATTAAAAAATAAATAGGGCGGCGAATTTTTACTTTATCTGTTTATTAATGTATTTACAAATAGTGTTTTAAATTTTTTAAGACAGCTGAATTTGAAGTTATCAACAAAGCCAGTTTCTAGATTTCATCAGTTAATTTCAAATAAATAACTACAATCTGAATCAAAATAATTCCAACAAATTTTATAATAAAAGAAGTTTTAGCCGCTTTATGTCTAAAGATTAGCATTGCTGTTAATAACCCAATTGTTCCGCCAATAAAAGCGAGAAAAAACAGCGTGTTTTCCGGGATTCGGCGTTTTTGTTTACGAGCCAAAAATTTATCGTAGCCTGTAATTAT
Organism: uncultured Flavobacterium sp.; assembly: GCA_946480635.1. The sequence continues at coordinate 1,036 of CAMLKV010000299.1, read as the reverse complement.
AAACTCAAGAACATTTACAACTAAAAAAAATATTAATAAAACTTCCATTGGCTAAAAAATAGAAACAAAGATATTATTTTAGCCGAATGCTTAATTATTATATTTTTATGAGCTAAATTATAGAGTAAATTTTTAGTTATAGATAATATATAAAAATTTTCAAAAGTCTTTTGTTTAATCTTTTTAATTCTTGCCAATTCTTGTAAAATTAGCAAGAATTAAAAAAGAATATTATATTTGTTTTCTAAAAATATATACGTAAAATGATTGAGAGCACCCCCGACATTACTTTCAGCAATTCGATTATTTCAAATCTTAACGAGCCAAAGATTATGGCTAAAATTAAAGATATAAATAATAGTTATTTATATTGGGATAAAGTTAAGTATAAAAAAGTTGACGGATTGTCATCAGAAGAGTTATGGAATACAATCAAATTAGTAAGGAACATCAATTATAAACAGTTAAAGTTTTCAAATGTAATTTTTAATTATTTTAATACTGATTATATACAAAAATCCTTGCATGAATTTGATATGAATATTGGTGGTTATATGGGTTCTCAAAAAATAATACCAGAGTCCGATAAAGCTAGATATTTGGTGAGTTCCATAATGGAGGAAGCTATTTCAAGTAGTATTATGGAAGGAGCAAATACAACTCGAAAGAAAGCAAAAGATATGCTTAGAAAGGATACAAAGCCTATTAATAAATCTGAGCAAATGATTGTAAATAATTATTCAACGATTAAACATATTTTAAAAAATAAAAATGAAGAGTTAACTCCGGAAAATCTTTTACAGATTCATAAGTTAATGACAAAAAACACTTTAAAAAATGAAAATGAGGAAGGAGCTTTTCGAGAATCTAATGATATATATGTAATTAATTATTCTACAAGTGAAATAGTTCATACCCCACCAGATTTTGGAGATATTAATGAATTAATTAATGAACTTTGTCAATTCTTTAACTCGGAAAAAGAAGATTTTATACATCCTATAGTTAAAGGAATTATTATTCATTTTATGATAGG
>CAMLKV010000298.1 GCA_946480635.1 uncultured Flavobacterium sp. | reverse complement strand
TTTGTTTACCGAAGAACATGCTGCCTTAACAGGTTCCCGCGATGTCATTGTTTTAGAAGATTTAAAACCGGAACGTTCCTATAATGCTAATGTGAACTTTTTAAAGAAATTGTATCTTAACGACGGAAGTTTTATTGGAGTTGAAACTACGGCTTGGTATACGTATTTTACGAACTCTATTCTTCCTGATTATGAAACAAATCCGAACCAGATAATTTACAAAAATCTTAATGGTTTTGCCGTTTCCAAAGGAATAAGTACCAACCTTGATGTGATTTTGGGGAACGGTATAAAAGCCACAATTGGAGCCAGTTATTTAGAGGTCACTAAAACAGAAAACAAGATAAAAACAAAACAGGTTTTAACGGAAAATTTTTCGGGAACATGGTCTATTTCATATGCTATCCCAAAATGGTTCTTATCGATTGACTATACTGGAAATTTATACGGACCTATGAAACTTCCATTATTAGGAAATCTCGACCCGAGAAAACCATATTCTTCTACATATAGTATTCAAAATATTCAATTTACAATTTCTAAAATTAAGAATTGTGAGGTTTATTTTGGGATTAAAAACCTGTTGAATTGGACACCAAATAAAGGGAATCCATTTATTATTGCTCGTTCTCATGATCCATTTGATAAGAATGTAACATTTGACAGTAATGGTAATGCTGTACAAACTCCAGACAATCCGTATGCCTTAACTTTTGACCCTTCCTATGTTTATGGACCCAACCAAGGTGTTAGAAGTTTTATAGGTGTGAGGTATTCATTTTTATAAAAAATAAAGACGGTAAGACCGTCTTTATTTTTCCTTATTCTTCTTTGTTTTTTAATACCATTAATAACGTATAGGCATCGGTTAATGCGATTTTTTTATCCTTAAATTCCTCTGCGTTGGTAATTTCTGAAACCGTATTGGTTTTTGTTCCTAATTGAACTTCGGTCATTAAAAAAGTGGTTTCATTTTTAGAAACAAACACATAGTTTTTGCCTTCAAAAAGTACAATTGCCGAATTGGGTACCACGAAAGCATTGTTGTTATAGGAAGCAATTTCGGCATTCATATAATTTCCAGCGATTAGTTTTCCATTGCTATTGGTGATTCGGGCAATTACTTCCACCGCATTTTCGGCATTTAAATTTTTATTGACATATAAAACACTGGTCGAATAGGTAAAATCATCATTATTTGTGTAGGCTTTGATTTTTTGTCCGATGGCTAAATTCGTAGCGTCTTTGTCGTAAACATTCAAGGTCAAATACATATTTTGATTGTTTTGAATTTCAAAAAGCATATCGGTTGGATTGACATACTTTCCTAAATTCACGGCAACCTTTGATACCAAACCACCAATTGGGGCATATATAGACACAGCTTTTGAGATTTTTTCAGCCGAAAGCGTTGCCGGATTGATATGGATTAAACGAAGCTTTTCTTCTAAAGCTTTTTGGGTAATACGCAATTTGGCCAGTTCGCTTTGCGAAATTTCGAATGTTTTATCGCTTACTGCTTTAGAAGCATTTAGTTCTTTTTGTCGATTGTAATCTTTAGAAGCAAAATTGATTTGTTGCTTGGTAGACAAATAATCTTGTTGCCATTGTACATATTGTTGGTCTTCTAAAACAGCCAGTAATTGTCCTTTTTTTACAGGCATTCCAGGCATTACTTTTATGGCAGTAACATACCCTCCTAGAGGCATGCTTACGGTTGCAATTCCTTCGGGTGATAAAGTTATTTTACCATTCACTTTTAAAATTCCGGAAACTGGTTTTTGTTCTAAAACCCCAATAGTGATTTTCGTATTTTTGATTTGATTTGGGGTTAATGTCACTTCCATTTCATTGACAGAAGTTTCTTTATTTTGGCTGCCGTTGTCTTTTTTACAAGCGTAAAAAGTAAAAAGAACTGCGAATATTAGTGCTATATTTTTCATTTTGCTATTGCTTATTGTTGGTAGTATAAAATTTGGATGATATTGTCATTAACAGATTTTACCAGATTGTAATAATCTATTTTAGCTTCTGTGACTTGACTGGTGAGTACAGCCCATTCTAAAAAATTGATTTCTCCGTTAAAGAATTGCGCATTTGCAGTTTTAGAAATAGCCTCTGCGTCTGGTAAAGCTTGTTGTTCATAATTGTCTAAGGACAATTTATCTTTCTCATATTTTGTATAAAAACCGATGTATTGGTTTTGCAATTGTTGTTTTTGTACCTCGCTCTTTTTTTCTAAATAATCTCGGTTAATTTGAAGTGCTTCTCTTCTGGCTTTATTAGCACCAGTAAAAACCGGAATTCCGAGATTAATTTGAACCGAATTAAATCGACTACTGCTACCATAAAAGTTATTATCGGCACCATTTCCTTTCATCGTGGTACTAAAATATCCTAAAGTGACTTCAGGAAGCAATTGTGCTTTTTCTACTGCAATAGCAGAATTGTTGGTGATTTTTTCTTGTTCTATAAGGTCTAAATAAAGATTTTTAGAAGCAAAATCGGAAGTGGGCAATAATGCAATTTTAAAGTCTTTTTTCTGAGGGACATAGGAGACTTCCGATTGTAATAAAAATTGCAATGTTTGCAGCAATTGTGCTTTTTCCGTTTGAATAACACGTAGTTCTTTTTCTACTTTAGATTTGTATAATTGTGCTGATGCTTTTTCTGCTAGATTGGTTTCTCCTTGTTGCAATCGCAATTTGGATTTTATCAAAAAAGCACCATAAATAGAATCACTTTTTTGGTAGACTTCTTCTTTCGCTATCACTATACTCAAATCAAAATAAGCTTGTGTAATGGCTCTTTTCAATTCGTTTTCGGACATTTTATAATACAATTGGGAACTTGCAGCTTGGTTTTGTAGCCATTGCTTTTTCTTGGCATTAACCAGAGGGAAGCTAATATTTTGACTAATCCCAAATCGGTTATCGGTATACGCACTATTGAGTTGACCTACTTCTCCAACTAGGGTCAGAGAAGGAACTTCATTGGCCGATTTTATTAATGCTTGGCTCATTGCCACTTTTTTTGCTTCGGCTTGAAGGGAATTATTCTTTTGAATTCCCATGGCAATGGCATTTTCCAAACTGATGGTTTCTTGGCTAAATCCTGTTATGGAAAACAACAAGAAGAGAATTGGTATTGCTTTTTTACCCAAACGGAAAGTAAAATCTTTTTTGTTCTCAAAATAAATAAACAAGATAGGTAAAATAAAGAGCGTTAAAAATGTCGCTACTAACAAACCACCAATCACTACGGTTGCTAACGGACGTTGTACTTCGGCACCAGAACCGTTGCTTATAGCCATAGGTAAAAATCCTAAAGAAGCTACAAAGGCAGTCATTAAGATAGGTCGTAATCTTTTTTGTGTTCCGTTCATTACTATTTTTTTTAAATCGACTAAACCACTTTGTTTTTGGGCATTAAATTCGGCAATGAGGACAATACCATTCAATACAGCAACCCCGAATAAAGCGATGAATCCAATTCCGGCACTAATACTGAAAGGCATACCTCGAAGCGCTAAAAACAAGATACCACCAATAGTAGATAAAGGAATAGCAGTATAAATTAAAAGGGCTTG
>CAMLKV010000297.1 GCA_946480635.1 uncultured Flavobacterium sp. | reverse complement strand
ATTTAACCAAAACATCAGCACTTGCTCCAGGGTAAGCAATAAAAATATTTACGGTGGTAGGAGCAATTTGTGGAAATTGCGAAATTGGCAATTGTTTAATTGCCAGAGACCCTACAAATAGTATTATGATTGAAATTACAATCGCAAATACAGGTCTATGTATAAATTTGCTAAACATTTCTCTTTTTGTTTACGATTAAATTATTCAGCGTATAACTCTAAATGAGACAATACAGATTGAGGTTTTACAAACTCAAATTCAATCTTTTCGTTCTCTTTAACAAGTCGTAAACCTTCTAAAAGGATTTTATCTCCTTCTGATAATCCGCTGCTGATTGCAAATATGTGTGGTAACTCAGCTGCAATAGTTATTGCTCTAGATTTTACCTCATTATTTTTATCAATTACGTATACATATTTTTTCTCTAATACTTCAAAAGTTGCTTTTTGAGGAATTAACAATGCATTTTTTAACGGAAGACTAACTTGTACACTTCCTGTTTCACCATGACGTAGTAATCCTTTAGGATTTGGGAAAGTAGCTCTAAAAGGAATATTACCCGTTTCGTTATTAAAGTCTGCTTCAATGGTTTCAACTACACCTGTGTAAGGAAAAATCTCATTGTTGGCCATTAACAGATTTACCTTTGTTTTAACATTAGAGTTTGCTTTAGACTTATAATCTAAATATTCAGCCTCTGGAACATTATAATATGTCCACATTTTACTGTTGTCAGATAAGTTTGTCAATAACTCTCCTTCTTCTAATAAACTTCCTAAACGAACATGAAATTTGTCTATAATCCCATCAAATGGAGCTCTGATTTCTGTGAACTGTAGATGGACTTTGTTTAAAGATAATTCAGCATTAGCTTTATCCAATTTGGCTTTTGCCATTGCCAATTCGTTAGGAGAAACTACATTTTTATCAGAAAGTTTTTTAGTGTTTTGATATTCAATTTGAGCAAAATTTGCTTCAGCTTGTGCTCTTTGCACCTCTGCTCTATAAAGATTAGGCATAATTTGGAACAACAATTGCCCTTTTTTTACAAACTGACCTTCATCAACGAAAATCTTTTGTAAATAACCCCTTTCTTGAGCTCTTAATTCTATATGGTTGATAGATTGGATTTGGCAAACGTATGATTTAGTAATTAAAGTATCCTTTTTAATAGGACTTGTTACTAGAAATTTTGTTTCTTCTTTTTTTTCTTCTTTTTTGCTGTTGCAGCTTACACTAAACAATAAGCCACATAAGCTAACTAGCATTAAAATTCTTTTAGCCATAATAATGATCAATATAATAAATGGAATAATTTGGAGATAATAGCAAATACATTTCAGTGTCAATAATGACATTGATGATGCTACTTATCAAGATAAGGTTATGTTAATTGTAGTAAATCAAATTCTGTAAACACAGAAAATAATATGTAAAGAATCAATTGTCGACAAGTACGACAGGAACTTGTAAGAAGCAAGTCCTTTCTTTTCTACAATATCATAATTCCCAGAAAGAATTCCAGAGAAGAAATTTAAATAGTGAACAGTAGTAGTAAACGACTGACCAGATACGTGATAATCTTCAGTATCATTTTCGTTTTCAGAAACTTCAATTACATCTCCGCTTTTTTCAAGTGCAGAAAAATAATGTTTGTAATGTGTTTTTAATCCAGCTTCAGATGTGTTAAACTGTAAAGCCGAATCTTGAGTAATTTCAACTTTATTCAAAGAAGACTTCTCCTCAATTGAATAAGCAAATAAGACATTGCCAATCAATAAGGATGCAAAAAAGAAAAAGATATATTTTAAAAATCTTTTCATAATTGCCGCAAAAGTATACAAACTAAACCTTTAATACAATAACTGAACCTATAATTTAGTGTTAAGAAATTAAGATTTTGATAAAATCATCATTTGAAGAGCAGAAATACAAAATCATTTTGCCATAAAAAAATGTGTATTTTTGCTAATTATAAATAAAAATCAACTTATAAATTTATATAATGAAAGCATACGTTTTTCCTGGACAAGGTGCCCAATTTACTGGAATGGGTAAAGATTTATACGAATCATCTGAAGTAGCTAAAGAATTATTCGAAAAAGCAAATGAAATACTAGGTTTCAGAATCACAGATATTATGTTTGAAGGTACTGCCGAAGAATTAAAAGAAACCAAAGTAACACAACCTGCTGTTTTTTTACACTCAGTAATTTTAGCCAAAGTTTTAGATGTAAAACCAGACATGGTTGCAGGCCACTCACTTGGAGAATTTTCAGCATTAGTTGTAAATGGAGCTTTATCATTTGAAGATGGCTTAAAATTAGTTTCTCAAAGAGCTTTAGCCATGCAGGAAGCTTGTGAAATTACACCTAGTACTATGGCAGCTGTTTTAAATTTAGAAGATAAAGTAGTTGAAGATATTTGTGCTTCGATTGATGGTGTCGTAGTTGCTGCAAACTACAACTGTCCTGGACAATTAGTAATTTCTGGTGAATTAAAAGCTGTAGAAGAAGCTTGTGAAAAAATGAAAGAGGCTGGTGCAAAACGTGCATTAATTTTACCTGTTGGTGGTGCTTTCCATTCACCAATGATGGAACCTGCAAGAGAAAAACTTGCTGCTGCTATCGAAGCAACTACTTTCAGCACTCCAACATGCCCTGTTTATCAAAACGTAACTGCAAATGCCGTAACTGACCCTACAGAAATTAAGAAAAACTTAATTGCACAATTAACAGGCGCTGTGAAATGGACACAATCAGTTCAACAAATGATAGCTGATGGGGCAACAAGTTTTACCGAAGTTGGTCCAGGAAAAGTATTAGTAGGCTTAGTTAATAAGAGCAATAAAGAAATTGAGACAATTTCAGCTTAATCCACAACATAAATACATAGAAACTCCGATGCTAAAACGTCGGAGTTTTTTATTTTAGTAATATATTTGTTTCAGAAGACTCTCATTATGACTCAAATTGCTTTGCGAACAGTTAACGTTATGCGTTACATAACCCCTTTGCGGGAAGGTGGCTCATTACCTGCTTTGGCAGAAGCCGATGACGATTTCAAATATGTATTAAAATTTCGCGGTGCTGGACATGGTATAAAAGCCTTAATTGCCGAATTATTAGGTGGTGAAATTGCCCGTTATTTAGGTTTAGCAGTACCAGAATTGGTTTTTGCCACTTTAGACGAAGCCTTTGGTCGTACGGAAGCAGATGAGGAAATTCAGGATTTACTGAAGTTCAGCCAAGGGTTAAATTTAGGCTTGCACTATCTGTCTGGAGCCATTACGTATGATGCTGCAGTGAACGATTGTGACGAATTACTTGCTTCAAAAATTGTATGGCTAGATGCTTTTATCACCAATGTAGATCGCACATTTCGTAACACCAACCTACTAATCTGGCACAAAGAATTATGGTTGATTGACCACGGTGCTTCATTTTACTTTCATCATTCATGGAATAATTGGGAAGCTAGTGCCGTTACCCCTTTTGCACTGATTAAAGATCATGTTTTATTGCCGAAAGCGACAAAATTGGACAAAGTTCATCTGGAGTTCACATCAAAATTAAACGAAGAAGTGCTACGTAAAAT
>CAMLKV010000296.1 GCA_946480635.1 uncultured Flavobacterium sp. | reverse complement strand
GAGCATAAGGCGCTTTGAAGTTTACTTTATGTTCGCCAAAAGTAGCTTCAGTAGTTCCGTTTACTTGAGTAGCACAATATTCTAATAAGTTTTCTGTAAATTCCATCATCCAGTTGTAGTCTTTGTAAGCTACATAGATTTCCATTGCTGTAAATTCAGGATTGTGGGTTCTGTCCATTCCTTCGTTACGGAAGTTTTTGGAAAATTCGTAAACACCATCAAAACCACCTACGATTAATCTTTTTAGGTATAATTCGTTAGCAATTCTCATGTATAATGGAATGTCTAAGCTATTATGATGTGTAATAAACGGACGCGCCGCTGCACCACCAGGAATCGATTGTAAAACTGGAGTTTCAACTTCCATATAGCCAGCTTGGTTAAAAAACGTACGCATTGCAGTGAATAATTTCGTTCTTTTCATGAAAACTTCTTTTACTTGCGGATTTACAACTAAATCCACGTAACGCATGCGGTAACGTAATTCAGGATCAACAAAAGCGTCAAATACTTTTCCTTCCTCATCTGTTTTAGGTAATGGTAAAGGACGTAATGTTTTACTTAAAAATGTAAAGTTTGACACACGTACACATTTTGCTCCAACTTGGGTGGTAAATAATTCTCCTTCAACACCAATGAAGTCTCCAAGATCAGTTAACTTTTTGAAAACCTGATTGTATAACGTTTTGTCTTCGTCTGGACAAATTACGTCTCTATTTAAATAAAGTTGAATTCTTCCTTCGCTATCTTGCAATTCGGCAAAACAAGCTTTTCCTTGATCGCGATTACTCATTAAGCGTCCTGCAATTACAACCTTCTTTCCTTCTTCAAAAGATTCCTTTATTTGTTTCGAAGTGTGATTTACTGGATACAAATTTGCTGGATAGGGATTGATGCCAAGTTCGCGTAACTTGGTCAACTTTTCTCTTCTGATGATTTCTTGTTCTGAAAGTTGCATATAATTATTTTTAAGGGTGCAAAGATAATTTATTTTGCTTCAAGTTCAAAAGTTTAGGTTTAACGTTATGGAGTAATGTTGTGAAATATTTAGAATTTGTTTTTTATGATTTGGGATTTATAATCTTTATCTTTGGCAAAACTAAATTTTGCATGAAAAAACTAATCTCACTATTCGCCTTATTGATTGTTTTAAGCAGTTGTACTTTTACTGAAGAAATAACCATCAATCCTGATGGAACCGGAAAATACAATCTTGATATGGATGGTTCTAGTATAATGGCAATGATGCCAAAAGATTCTTTGAAACAAGAAAAAAATATAGATTCGGTATTTTCATTCAAAGAGATGTTTGAAGGAAAGAGAGATAGTATTGCAAAACTTTCTAAAGAAGAGCAAGCCAAAATTAAAAATCTGGAAAAATTTAACATGCGAATGAAAATGAATTTTGATACTAAGCAATTTTTGTTTGCAATGAATACCGATTTTAAATCGGTTGCAGAATTGCAGGAAGTAATGGGTAGTATGTCTGAACTTCAAAAAATGAATAAGGGTCAGGTAAAAAATAATCCGATGGGTGATATGGGTGGTTTTGGTTCAAGTACTGCTAAAATAAATTATGAGTATAATGGTAAGAAATTTTCTCGTAAAGCTATAGTTGACAAAGAAGCTTTGAAGAAATTGGAAAACGATTCGGCGGCAGCTTCTTATAAAATGATTTATGAATCATCTAAGTATATTATAAAGTATCATTTTCCCAAACCAGTCAAAAAAGTATCAAATACTTCTGCTTTGTTTTCGGAGGATAGAAAGACGATTACCATTGAGTATTCTTTTAATGAATATATGAAAGAACCTGAAAAATTAAATTTTGAGGTTGTTTTTCAATAATAAATAAAACTGCAACCCGACTTGAGTGGAGCTCTTTTGTAAAAATGTTGATTGAGACTCTCGAAATTAACAATTTTTAAAAAGCGGGAACGGAAGGCGGAAATGTTGCCCAAACAATAATGAATAAAAAGGTAAAACTGCAAGATTTAGGTCAAAAGGATTATAAAGATACTTGGGATTTTCAAGAAGAATTGTTCGCAGGAATTGTGAGTCAGAAAATTCAGAAAAGAGAAAATCCTTCGATTGAAACGGATAATTATTTTCTTTATGTAGAGCATCCGCATGTGTATACATTAGGGAAGAGTGGTGATATGTCTAATTTATTGCTTTCGGAAAAACAATTAGAAGCAAAAGGAGCTACTTTTTATAAAATAAATAGAGGAGGGGATATTACATATCACGGACCAGGACAAATTGTTGGTTATCCAATCTTAGATTTGGAAAATTTCTTTACCGATATACATAAATATTTACGTTTATTGGAAGAAGCTATTATTTTGACTTTGGCAGAATATGGAGTCGAGTCGGAAAGAAGTGAAGGAGAAACTGGAGTTTGGTTAGGAGTAGGGACTCCTTTTGCAAGAAAAATATGTGCTATGGGTGTGCGTGCTTCTCGTTGGGTAACGATGCATGGTTTTGCGTTGAACGTAAATGCCGATTTAGGTTACTTTGATAATATTATTCCATGTGGTATAAAAGGGAAGGCGGTTACATCACTTCATGTTGAATTGGGTAGGAAAGTTGATGAGGACGAAGTGAAGCGAAAAATTGTAAAGCATTTTGCAAATCTATTTGAAGCAGAAATGATATAAATTAAAATGAGGTTCAATTAAGGACCTCTTTTTTTTTATAATTCTAATTTTAGTTGTTCAGGGAGTAATCTAAACGACATTCTGTGATATTTTGTTGGACCGTATTTTGCAATGGCTTCCCGATGGTCTTTTGTGGGGTAGCCTTTGTTTTTGTTCCAGCCATACATGGGAAACTCTTCATGAATTTTGTTCATGTACTCGTCTCGGTATGTTTTGGCTAGTACGGATGCAGCAGCTATGCTTAAGTATTTGCTATCTCCTTTAATAATGCTTTGATTGGGAATTGATTTTAAATGCTCAATTTCTTGTTCTGTAAAATTATATCCAGATGTTGTTTTTATTCCAAGTTTGCTAAAAATGGGTCTATTACCATCTACAATTATAAATTCAGGTTTTGTGTTTAACTTAAGTATACTTTCTTGCATGGCTTTCATTGAAGCGTTAAGGATATTAATTTCATCTATCTCCTTATTATATAAATGTGTGTAAGCAAAAGTTAAAGCTTTTTCCTCAATTAGAGGTTTTATGTGTTCTCGTACTTTTTCAGATAGTTGTTTGGAATCATTAAGTTTTTCAATATAGAAATTTCTCGGAAGTATTATCGCTGCTGCGGTAACAGGTCCGGCGAGACAACCTCTACCAGCTTCGTCTGTTCCTGCTTCAAAAATTACATTTGAAAAAGAATCTTTTAACATAAATTTAGTTTTGTCAAAAATATAAAATTAGGTCCAAATAAATAAATTATATCTTACAAAAGAGAATGAGGTTTGATGATTTTGTCGTATTTTAAATGAAATTTTAACGTAAATAAAATTGTAATATTTCGCTGTATTATTTGGTTATTTAAGAAATTATTAAGAAGTTTGCGAAATAACTAACTCAAATAAAATTAATATGAGATCAAAGTTCAAATGGATTTTTACGCTGTTAATGGCGTTAACAATGCAGTT
>CAMLKV010000295.1 GCA_946480635.1 uncultured Flavobacterium sp. | reverse complement strand
TCCAATAATCGTTTACGTACAGCTGCGCAAGGCTCATACAATTCGATGGCTATCATCAATCCCATGCCTCTGATTTCTTTGATATTTGGAATGTTTTGCAATTGTTCCATGAGATACTCTCCCATTTTTTGGGCATTCTCCATTAGGTTTTCCTTTTCAATCACTTCTAAAACTGCTAATCCAGCAGCGCAAGCCAAATAATTTCCTCCGAAAGTGGTTCCCAGCATTTCTTTTTTTGGCTGAATATGCGGTGCGATTAAAACACCAGCTATAGGAAATCCGTTGCCCATTCCTTTCGCCACTGTAATGATATCCGGTTGGATACCTGCATGTTGGTGAGCAAAGAATTTACCCGTTCTTCCGTAACCCGATTGTACCTCATCCAGAATCAAAACGATTCCCAATTCTGTACATTTCTGGGAAACATACTGCAGAAACTGTTTCTCCGGAACCTGGATTCCGGCAACGCCCTGAATTCCTTCAATAATCACACAGCACACCTCATCGTTTACAGCCTGGTCGAAAGCATTACTATCATTTAATGGTAAAAAAGTTGTGTTGTTGTTTTCGTTCACTGGCGCCACGATTGCTGGATTATCCGTGCAGGCAACCGCCAATGATGTTCTACCATGAAAAGCTTTGCTAAAAGCAATAATTTTTTTTCTTCCGTTATGGAAAGAAGCCAATTTGAAGGCATTTTCATTTGCCTCCGCACCTGAATTGCACAAAAACAACTGATAATCAGTATAACCCGAAAGTAGGCCTAATTTTGTTGCCAATTGTTTCTGCTGGTCAATCACAATCGAATTAGAATAAAAACCAATTTTCTGCAACTGTTCTGTAAGGCTTGAAACGTAACGAGGATGCGTATGACCAATGGAAATTACGGCATGACCGCCATATAAATCCAAATAGTGCTTTCCGTTTTTGTCCCATAAGTCCGAACCTAGTGCTTTCACAATTTCAATATCTGAAACCGAATACACATCGAATAAAATCATTTGTGCCAGACTATCTGTAATTGTTGTTCCCATAATTAAAATGCGCTTGGTTTTAATTTCAAACCGGTTGTTTCGGGCAACCCAAACATCAGATTCATGTTTTGCACTGCCTGACCGGATGCTCCTTTCAATAAATTATCAATTACACTCACGATCATGACATCTTCTCCGTTCTTTTCCAGATACAGCAAACATTTGTTGGTATTCACGACTTGTTTCAAGTGACAGTTCTTTGGTGCCAAAAACACAAAAGGTTCATCCTGATACTTTTCTTCAAATAAAGCCTGTAATTCATTCAACGTTTTATCCAATTTCAATGTAATACACGCTAAAATACCTCTGGTAAAAGAACCTCTTTGCGGTAAAATATGCAGGTTTGCCGAATAACTCTCCTGAGTCTGTAACAGGCTTTGGTTAATTTCTGCCAAATGCTGATGTGTAAAAGCTTTGTATACCGACAAGTTATTCTGTCTCCAACTGAAATGCGAAGTCTCTGCCAAAGATTGTCCGGCGCCTGTTGAACCCGTCGTACACGAAGCATAAACTTCCCCATTCAATAAACCGGCTTCGGCCAAAGGCAAAAGTGCCAACTGAATTGCTGTTGCAAAACAACCCGGATTGGCTATATAATCAGCCTTTTGAATCGCTTCTTTATTTAATTCCGGTAAACCGTAAACAAAAGAATGATCTGCTGCAATTCTATGGTCCTGACTCAAATCGATTATCTTAACCGAAGGTGCAAATTCAGTCACTACTTTTTTGGCTTCACCATGAGCGACACATAAAAAAACCACATCAATATCTGAATGATAGGTTTCAGAAAATTTCAGACCGGTTTCACCAAATAAATCATCATGTACTTCATAAATAAACTTGCCGGCATTGCTTTTACTGTGCACAAATCCAATTTCCACCTGTGGATGATTGATCAGGATTCTCAGTAATTCTCCGGCTGTATAACCGGCTCCGCCTATAATTCCGACATTAATTTTCATGTACCAATTCCTTAGTAACCTGATGGTAAATCGAGGTTTGGTTTCCAAATATTTTCGTAAATCCTTTCACATCTTCGCAGCTCCAACCGTTGTTCATTTCGCCATACGATCCGAATTTGGCTGACATTAAATCAAACGGACTCTCAATTCCGTTCAATTCATAACGGTAAGGGTGCAACGTGATGTACACCTCACCGCTAACGGTTTTTTGGGTGTTGGTCAAAAAAGCTTCGATATCTCTCATGGTTGGATCCAGCATTTGGCCTTCGTGCAGCCAGTTACCATACCAACCCGATAATTGTTCTTTCCAGAATAATTGCCATTTGGTCAGTGTATGTTTTTCCAACAAATGGTGTGCTTTAATAATCAATTCGGGAGCAGCTGCTTCAAAGCCAACTCTTCCTTTGATTCCGATAATCGTATCACCAACGTGAATGTGTCTTCCTATTCCGAATGGCTGTGCGATTTGTTGCAAATACTCGATGGCAATGGCCGGATGTTCAAATGATTCACCGTTTACCGAAACCAGTTCACCTTCTTTGAAAGTCAATGCAATCTCCAATGACTCTGTTGCAGAAACCGGTGTTGGCCAGGCTTCTTCAGGCAAATTCTGATATGAAGTCAAGGTTTCCTTTCCTCCCACCGAAGTTCCCCACAATCCTTTGTTAATACTGTACACCGCTTTTTCAAAATTAAAACTCACACCATTTGATTTCAGGAATTCAATTTCTGCTTCCCTGCTTAGTTTTTTATCCCTGATAGGTGTAATGATTTCAACATTAGGCAGTAAATGATTAAAAATCATGTCAAAACGTACCTGGTCATTTCCTGCGCCGGTGCTTCCGTGAGCAATCGTGTTAATTCCCAGTTGAATGGCATATTCGGCAATGCTTTTTGCCTGAACCGCTCTTTCGGCACTGACACTTAAAGGATAGGTTCCGTTTTTTAATACGTTTCCGTAGATCAGATATTTAATGCAATTGTCATAATATTCCTTGCGCACATCAATACAAGTATAAGAAGCCACACCGCACTGCATTGCTTTTTCTTCTAATACTTTAATCTCATCTTGATCAAAAGCTCCCGTATTGATCGTCACGGCATGTACTTCGTAATTTTCAACTTTACTCAAGTACACCGCACAATAAGTCGTGTCTAAACCACCACTATACGCTAATACTATTTTCTTTTTTTGCATCTTTCTGTTCTTTTATATTACTGTCATACAGCATGGCTGTACACAAACAATTTTTATAATTTTTACTTTTCAGGATTTCAAAATTCACACAGCTCTGGCATCCTTTCCAGAATTTTTCATCGGAGGTTAATTCCGAATACGTTACTGGTGAATAGCCTAATTCTGAATTAATTCGCATCACAGCCAAACCTGTGGTTAATCCAAAAATTTTAGAATTTGGGTATTTGGTTCGGGACAATTCGAAAATTTTGGCTTTAATCATTCTGGCCAATCCGCTTTGACGGAATTCAGGAGAAACAATCAGTCCTGAATTAGCCACATATTTTTCATTCTGCCAGGTTTCGATATAACAAAACCCCACCCAGGTTCCATCCGGCGTAACGGCTATAACCGCCTTGCCTTCGTCTATTTTATGGCCTATA
>CAMLKV010000294.1 GCA_946480635.1 uncultured Flavobacterium sp. | reverse complement strand
GAACCAAATCCACTATTGTCTTTTTTTATAGGTGATTTAGCAGAAATTTTATTGGAAACAGAAAGTGAAAAAGTATTGTTTTTAAATTCAAAAACGATAGATATAAAAGCGTCTTCACTTTGAAGATCGGCATGTTTAAAAGCATTTTCAATCAAATCGATAGAAATAAGCGGTGCCAATAATCGCTGTTCATACAGAGGTTCAGTATCGTCAATTTTAGTTCTGACTTTAAGCTCAAACAACGGACTTATTTTTATTTTATTGATTTCGATTAGGCTCAAGGCAAAATCAATTTCTTCTTTGGGTGTTACTTATTTGTTTTTGCTTTCATATAAAATATAATCCAGTACATTGGCTAGCTTATCTAAGGCAAAATACGTTTGATACGCGTGTGATTGTATCGAATTCAATATGTTTTTAAACAAATGCGGATTGAGTCTTGATTCCAGATTTTCCAGTTGTACCGAATTCATTTGGCTTTCCAACTGTTTGAATTGTGCAGCATAAATTGCCTTTTCCTTTTCGGCATTCCATAAACGTTTTGTGAGGTATACTAAAGCAACTACCAATAGAAGCACCAATCCCAAAAGGATATAAAAAAGCACTGGGAAAATGGTATTTAATGAATTCAAAATAGTATTAATTAGATAGCCCCGAAAACTTTAAATGAAGTAGTTCGTGGTCAAATATAAGGATAGTTTTTTATTTAGCTTTAATCGCAATTTCCTTCTATATAACAGCTTTGACCTGTTGTGTCAATAGAAAGATCTTGATTGTTTTTCCATTTCTCGTGATATTGCATAATGATTTGTAAAAAACTTTCTGGAGGTAAAGCCCCACTAAAAGTAGCTTCATCATTAATTACAAAATGAGGAACACCTCTTAATCCCACATACTGCGAATTTCGAATGTCTTCTTGTACAGCTTCTGTAAATATTTCCGTTGTAATTGCTTTTTCAGCTTCAATTTCTGATAATCCTAATTCTTTAGCAATACTAATCAATTGCTGGGTATCACTTATATTTTCACCCTTAACAAAAACTGCTTCAAACAACCGCTCTTCTAACTCGTGAGCTTTATCTTTAGTTTTAGCCAATTGCAATAATCGATGTGCTGCAAATGAATTGGCCCATTTCATATTATCAATATCAAATTTTATTCCTGCTTGGGCTGCCATTTGAGCCACTTGAGTATTAAGTTGTTTTGCTGTTTCATAAGGCATACCTTTATGATCTGCCAATGCCTGATGCGCATCTTTATTAGGATTATATTCTAAATTGGGAGCCAACTGATAACTGTGCCAACGAATATCTACATCATTTTTATGCGGAAATTGTGCTAATGCCTTATCAAGATTCTTCTTTCCTATAAAACAAAAAGGACAAAGCATATCTGACCAAATATCTAGTGTAAGTTTAGAGTTCATGTTTTTTATTGCAAAGGTAAAGTGTAAGAGAGTTTCATTTCCTTAAAGTTTGGTTAAAAGGTTTGCTTCGACTACGCTCAGCCACCTTAAATTAAATTTAAAAAAACTTATTCCTTTGCGATATTACCATCTGAATCAATTGAATACTTTATAGATTCTGTTGCAGTGTTTTTACCTTTTTCTAAAGACTTTTTTGTAACTGTAATTACATAATCTTCATCTATTGAAAAACTTGTTATTTCTTTATAAGAATCGTCTCCAGGTTCATACCATTCTCCCTCTACATAAAGTTTAGAAAGGAGTTTGTTTTCAAAAATTGTTACTAAGTAAAATCTATAATTAAAATCCCCACAATCCACAGGAACTAATATTACTTTTCTATTTTCGAAATTAGGTAAAGATATATAACGTAAAGTTTCATCTTCACAAAGCAACTCATCTATACCCTCGATTCTACAATTACTAGTTTCGTATTTTACTTTATCAATATCTATTTTTTGCGAATAAGGAAGAGTATAATTAGACTTTTGAATGCATTCTTTATTTTCCAGTGTCCTTTTACCTACAGCATCTTTTATCTCTAATGTAGCAACAGTATCAATTTTTATCTTTTCTTGATTGTTTTTTGCAATTTCATTTTCTTTACAACTAAAAAGAAATAATAAAACTACTGTGATTAGTATTTCAAAAATATTTTTCAAAATTCGACACTATTTAGGATTGAATCCACATGTTTATATTTATTAATCAGCGTGATTTGTTTGCTCCTGTTCCTGTTCTAATTTGTAAGCAGCGGTATCCACAGCAGGATTTAGCTGATTGGTTGCTGTAGCATTAGTCTTTCTGGCCTGTTGTTGACTTGGTTTTGCTTTTTGGCCATGATCTGTTATTGTAATACAATCAGGGCCGCCAATAGGACAAGTAGCCTTACTACTTTCCATAAGTGCTTTACCCTTGTTTTCATCTAACGTAATTTTATCGTAAAAACCACTCCATTGTGTAACCTGTGCTTGGCATGTTTTATAACCTCCAGGAATAGGTTGTTGTTTGCATGGACCAAAAGTGTTTTTCTCAAAGGTTTGGCCTATGTCTTTATTTGTAGCCATAAGTTTGTTACTACCCTCTGGATCATTTATAAAAGTCTTTTTTTGTGTTTTAACTTTTAATTTATCTGGAGTACTACCAAACTTACATTGGCAAATGGCTCCTTGGCATACTAAATGTTTTTCTGACATGGCTTCTTCATTAAATTATTACACATACTACCATTAATTTTGTGACACTTCAACTTGCTTGGTTATAAAAGACAATTCAATTTTAGTATTGTCATCCTGAACAATAGAAGAAGTACAAGAATCTATACTTTTATTTCTTTCATCGAAAGTGTACTTAGCTTCAATTTTTATAAATGGAGAATCAGACTGTAAAATCAATTCGCCAGGAACATCATTTTTAATCACTTTTTGCATCGGAATAATACCTTCAAAATCCATAAAGGGAGCTGTCTTCCAAATGACTGCTGTAGTAACTTCTTGGGCGTTTTTCTGCAAAGGATTTAAAAAGAAGTAAGCAAACAACTGATTAGTTATAAGTTTCTTAATTATATCCTGATTCTTCAAGTTGTCATTGTTGCATTTTATATAACCAACTGCCATATCACCCTCGTAATAATTCAGTAATTCTCTTTTAGTAATTTGCCAGCGCTCAAGTATGTCTACATAATTATATATATACATAACATCTCCTTCATGATTAGCAGAAAATCGGATAGGAAACAAAGCTTTTCCGCACTCTACTGCTAATTGTTCGAAAACCGTATTGGGTTCTTCATTATCAATCAACAGGTTTTTTCTATCCATTTCATAGCCAAAGGACTCTGTACTCACCTGCCCTAGCAATGTTATTTCCATATCATACTGAAGTGTCTTTTCCAACATATTTTCAGTATATTGTTTATGGATAACTTCAAAAACTTTCTTTACACTTTGTGTTTGTGTCGGTAACTTTTCTGGCTGATAAAATAAATGCATTACACGGCTTTTATTAAAAAGCTAATGTAGTATAATTCTTATATTCAACAAATACAATTTGAAAAATATTTCATTGAAAATATAATAATAAACTTTTAATTATTCCACAAAATTAAGGTCAAGAAAATCTCCTCCAAAGTTCCCATGAAACTTATATTCATTGAAATA
>CAMLKV010000293.1 GCA_946480635.1 uncultured Flavobacterium sp. | reverse complement strand
AGGAATGGATAAAAAACAATCTGGAACTGGTGGTGGTAAAGGTGGAGATTCTCCGAGAGGAGACAGAAAACCTTTTAATAAAGGTGGTAAACCAGACGCTCGTAAAAGAAAGTAAATTTTTAAACTAAAGAAAAATGTTACAGCCTAAAAGAACAAAATACCGTAAGGTACAAAAAGGTAGAATGAAAGGGAACTCTAACAGAGGGCATGAACTTTCAAATGGAATGTTTGGAATTAAATCTGTACATGAAGATGGAATGTTCTTAACTTCTCGTCAAATCGAAGCTGCACGTATCGCTGCAACTCGTTACATGAAGAGAGAAGGACAATTGTGGATCAAAATTTTCCCAGACAAACCTATTACTAAGAAACCTCTTGAAGTACGTATGGGTAAAGGTAAAGGTGCAGTTGAATACTGGGCTGCTGTTGTTAAACCAGGAAGAATTATGTTTGAGGTAGGTGGTGTGCCACTAGCTGTTGCAAAAGAGGCTTTACGTCTTGCAGCACAAAAATTACCAGTAAAAACTAAATTCGTCGTTGCTAGAGATTTCGAAGCATAATAAATAAGATTATGAAACAATCAGAAATTAAAAATCTATCTGCAGCTGAGTTACAAGAGAAGCTAGTTCAATTAAAAAAGACTTATGCCGACCTAAAAATTGCTCATGCTATTTCTCCAATCGAGAATCCACTTCAAATTAGAAGTATTAGACGTTCAGTAGCAAGAATTGCAACTGAATTAACTAAAAGAGAGCTTCAATAATATTCAGCTGAAAAGATGGAAAAAAGAAATTTAAGAAAAGAAAGAATTGGTGTTGTTACATCTAACAAAATGGACAAGTCTATTGTTGTTTCTCAAGTAACAAGAGTTAAACACCCATTATATGGTAAGTTCGTGTTAAAAACTAAAAAATATGTTGCACACGACGAAACAAACGACTGTAACATTGGTGATACAGTAAAGATCATGGAAACAAGACCTTTATCTAAATCAAAATGTTGGAGATTAGTTGAAATCATTGAAAGAGCTAAGTAATTATGGTACAACAAGAATCAAGATTAAAAGTAGCAGATAACACGGGAGCTAAAGAAGTTTTAACTATTCGTGTTTTAGGAGGAACGAAACGTCGTTATGCCTCTGTTGGTGACAAAATTGTAGTAGCTATCAAAGATGCAACACCTAACGGTAACGTTAAAAAAGGTGCGGTTTCAACTGCAGTTGTTGTAAGAACTAAAAAAGAAGTAAGAAGAGCTGATGGATCTTACATCCGTTTCGATGATAACGCTTGTGTATTATTAAATGCAGCAGGTGAGATGAGAGGAACTCGTGTATTCGGTCCTGTAGCTAGAGAACTTCGTGAAAAACAATTCATGAAAATTGTATCATTAGCACCAGAAGTGCTTTAATTATTAATTACGATGATAAAGCTAAAAATAAAATCAGGAGATACTGTAAAAGTTATTGCAGGTGACCATAAAGGTGCTGAAGGTAAAGTTTTACGTGTGCTTCGCGAGAAAAATAAAGCGGTAGTTGAGGGAGTAAACTTTGTGTCTAAACACACTAAGCCAAGCGCTAAAAATCCTCAAGGTGGAATCGTTAAGAAAGAAGCTCCTATCCATATCTCTAACATCGCTTTAATCGATCCTAAAACTAAGTCTGCGACTAGAGTAGGTTCTAAAGTTGAAGGAGATAAGAAAGTAAGAGTTTCTAAAAAATCTAATCAAGTATTATAGTCATGACTTATATACCTAGACTAAAAGAAGAATATAAGAGCAGAGTAATTGCTGCTCTTACAGCAGAATTCGGTTACAAAAACGTAATGCAAGTTCCTAAATTGGAAAAAATCGTTTTAAGTAAAGGAGTTGGTGCAGCTGTGTCTGATAAAAAACTTATCGATTACGCTGTAGAAGAGTTGACAAAAATTACTGGTCAAAAGGCAGTAGCTACTATTTCTAAAAAAGACGTTGCGTCTTTCAAATTAAGAAAAGGTATGCCAATTGGTGCAAAAGTAACTTTACGTGGAGAAAGAATGTATGAATTCTTAGATCGTTTAATTACGGCTTCATTACCACGTGTAAGAGACTTCGGTGGAATTAAATCTTCAGGTTTCGACGGAAGAGGTAATTACAACTTAGGTGTACTGGAGCAAATCATTTTCCCTGAAATTGATATTGATAAAGTAAATAAAATTTCTGGTATGGATATTACTTTTGTAACTTCTGCAGAAACAGATAAAGAAGCAAAATCATTATTAGCTGAATTAGGTTTACCTTTTAAAAAGAATTAAGACATGGCTAAAGAATCAATGAAAGCCCGTGAGGTTAAAAGACAAAAAACGGTAGAAAAATATGCAGAGAAAAGAAAAGCTTTATTAGAAGCTGGAGATTACGCTGCTTTACAAAAATTACCGAAAAATGCTTCGCCAGTTCGTTTACACAATCGTTGTAAATTAACAGGTAGACCAAGAGGGTATATGCGTCAATTCGGTATTTCACGTGTAACATTCCGTGAAATGGCTAACCAAGGATTGATTCCAGGAGTTAAAAAAGCTTCTTGGTAGTTTGCAAAAAAGTATTATATTTGCAAACTTAAAATATTAAAGTTTAATAGGTTAAAGGTTCAACTCACTGAGGGTGAGTTGAAAACCATAACCACAATTTGTTTATAATGTATACAGATCCAATTGCGGATTATCTTACGAGAGTTAGAAATGCAGTGAAAGCAAACCACAAAGTGGTGGAAATTCCAGCATCTAACTTGAAAAAAGAAATCACAAAAATCTTATTCGATCAAGGTTACATCCTTAGCTACAAGTTCGAAGACAGTACTGTTCAAGGTACTATCAAAATCGCTCTAAAGTATGATAAAGATACTAAAGAGCCAGTAATTAAAGATATTCAAAGAATTAGTAAACCAGGTTTACGTAAGTATGCAGGTGCTTCTAAATTGCCAAGAATTTTGAATGGTTTAGGTATTGCTATCGTGTCAACTTCAAAAGGAGTTATGACAGGAAAACAAGCTAAACAGTTAAATGTTGGTGGAGAGGTAATTTGTTACGTATACTAAAAAAGAGATAAGAAATGTCAAGAATAGGTAAAAATCCAATTGCAATTCCAGCTGGCGTAACTGTAGAAGTTAAGGATGCTGTTATTACAGTTAAAGGAAAACTAGGGCAACTTTCTCAAGAGTTTACAAATAATGTTACTGTAACTGTTGAAGAAAATCAAGTTCTTGTTTCAAGAGCTGCCGATAGCAAAGAAGAAAGAGCTCAACACGGTTTGTATAGAGCTTTAATCAATAACATGATTACTGGTGTATCTACTGGTTTTACTAAAGAATTAGAATTTGTGGGAGTTGGTTATAGAGCTTCTAATCAAGGAAATAAACTTGATTTAGCTTTAGGTTACTCTCATAATATCGTTTTAGAGGTTGCGCCTGAGGTTGTTGTAGAAACAATTTCTGAAAAAGGTAAAAACCCTATCGTAAAATTAACTTCTTATGACAAGCAATTATTAGGGCAAGTTGCGGCTAAAATCCGTTCTTTCCGTAAGCCTGAGCCGTACAAAGGAAAAGGTATTAAGTTTGTAGGTGAAGTATTAAGAAGAAAAGCAGGTAAATCAGCTTAAAAAATAAGGT
>CAMLKV010000292.1 GCA_946480635.1 uncultured Flavobacterium sp. | reverse complement strand
ATCTTAGAATTCCTTTAGGCATTTATACCTTAAATAAATTGTAAAACTTGAGTATTTTTTTGAAAAATATAATAAATATATTGTTACTATTTATATTCATTTCTTGTAAATCCCAAACAGTCTATAATATTAACAACGCAGATCATTTTGGTAAATCAGGGTATTACTATAAGGATGTAGAAAATTTACTAGACAAATATGTAGGCACATGGCAATACACAAACGGCAATACATCTTTAAAAATTGTGTTTAAAAAACAAATTAAATATTACTATGTAGATGACAACTATTATATAGATGTTTTAATAGGTGAATACGAATACATACAAAATGGAGTGCTTGTTGCAAACTACTTAAGCAGATTAAATGATTCTCAAATAGATCCAGCATCTCATTACTTAAACAATGGAATATTTATGGATAAATATCGAAGACCTTTATGCTCGATTTGTGATGATATGGTAAAAAGGGTTAAAATACACTTTACTGATCCACAAAGGAAATATATTTTTTATGAAGCTTTTATAGGTTTAACAGAAGATTTTCCTACCCCTAAACTTGTACTTAAATTGTATGGTGGCGGAGGTTCTATTCCTGAAGGAGCTCCTGATAATCTTAGAATTCCTTTAGGCATTTATACCTTAAATAAAATGTAAAAAAAAGCCAGATTAAATAAATCTGGCTTTTATATTATTTTGTTGTCTTCAAATCTTTAATCACTTTAAAAGCTTTGTCTACAATTTCATCATCTACTAAAATTGTAAATTCGTTTGAAGTTGAAATTACTTCGTAAATAACAATTCCTTCCCAAGCCAAACGTTGGAAAATAAAATAATAAATTCCTGGAACTGATGTGTTTTCTTTAGGAAGTTTAACCGTTATAGAAGCTAAATTTTCTAACTTCTGTGTTAATTTTTCTCCTTTGAAATGTTTCTCAATAAGATGTGAAATACTATCACTTACAACAATATTTGTTTCATTTACACCACGTGACGAAGTATAAAAAATATCTGAATGAGAATCAATATCACTAATTAAATCGGCTTGTTTATTCAATATCGTATCCGAAATAAGAAACGTATAATCTGTTAACGAAGAGCGTACAGTAATTTCACCAATGTTTTTTAAAACCTTAGTAATCTTGTGATTCACCTTAAAATCTAAATCTTCAGACAAACGTTTTAATGCCATAATTACAGCACCTTGTTTTACGTCTTTCCCTAATTCTTCTTCTAGCTCATCTGTAATCGTTCTAGCTAAAGAAGTCAAATTGATAATTCCTTGCGATAAAGCATTTAATAAAAAGGGTTTTGTTTTAATGTAGTTTTCTACAACTGAAGAAATCGTTTTCATTTATCTGTCCTAATTTTTTGCAAATATAGAAAATAAACAATTTGTTACAAATTTAACCCTCTTATATTTTTTTAAATGCTTTTATAACAATCGGGCTTTTTTTGAGGAAAATTTAAAAATAGTAGAATGCATCCTCCAGATGTTCAATTATAAAATCACTTTTGTCGTGAATAACTGAGATTATGTCAAATCTGATTGAAAGATCAATATTTTTTAAATTGACATATTCATCAATAGCTTTTACTAAGAGTTTTATTTTTTTTGGGCTAACAAAGTCTTGTGGATTTCCAAAATCAACCGAAGATCTAGTTTTTACTTCAACAACAATTAGTGCGTCATCTTTTTGAGCAATTATATCAATCTCTGCTTTTTGAAAAATAAAATTACTTTCTAAAATAGTGTAACCATTTTTTTGGAGAAATTCCTTTGCGAGTTCCTCCCCTTTTTTCCCAAGCTCGTTATGAAAAGCCATTATCTTTCAAAAAAGACTTTAGTACATTCTGAGTTTACATCCAATTCGATTTGTGAACCAAAAATCAAGGCACGATTGTCCTGAATATGTCCAGCTGGGAAATTATAAACAATTGGAATGTTGTATTTTTTTGTAACGTCTTCAATAATTTGTAAAGCATCTTTTCCCCAAGGAATATCATTGTCACGCATCTTAGTCATTCCTCCTACCAAAATTCCTTTGATACTTTCCAAACATCCATTACGTTTTAGGTTCATCATCATCCTGTCGATGTGATATAAGTACTCATCCAAATCTTCAATGAAAAGAATTTTATCATTACAATCAATTGCTGATGGTGATCCAAACAAACTGTACAAAATAGACAAGTTCCCTCCTACTAATTCACCTTTAGCTTTGCCTAATTTGTTCATATTATGAAAAGGTATGTCATACTCTAATCTTTCTTCACCAAACAAAGCTATTTTTAATGTTTCCTTAGCTGGTTTTGAAGCTTTGGCCACGGTTACAGGCATAATTCCGTGGATAGACTTGTAACCCATAGTATTCAAATGACTGTGTAATACAGTTACATCACTGAATCCAACAATCCACTTCGGGTTTTGTTTAAACTTAGTAAAATCTAGCAAATCCAACATTCGCACCGTACCGTATCCGCCACGTACACACCAAATCATTTTAATATTTGGATTATCTAATTGCTCTTGAAAATCTTTGGCACGTTGCTCATCAGTTCCTGCTAATTGATTTAGATCCAAACCAATTGTACTTCCTAATTTAACTTCTAATCCCCAGCTTTTCATTAAATCGATAGCTGGTTTCAAATTATCATCAACATTTTTACGCGCCGTAGCCACAATAGCCACCGTGTCGCCTTTTTTTAATAAAGGAGGTGTAATCATCATTTTTTGTGAATAGGATAAATTAGAAATAAGTATAAAAGCAATTAGATAGCGAAGCATTACTTATCGGTTATAGTTTCAAAAGTAATAAATTAGGAATACTATTCATGTATTCTTGGACGAAAAAACCTTATTTTTGCACTCAATTAATTTGAATTATGGTACAAAATCCTAAAAGATATACAATAACGGCAGCCTTGCCTTATACTAATGGTCCCATTCATATTGGTCATTTAGCTGGTGTGTATGTTCCAGGTGACATTTATGCACGATTTTTACGTTTACAAGGAAAAGATGTGGCTTACATCTGCGGAAGCGATGAGCATGGAGTAGCGATTTCAATGAAAGCGAAAAAAGAAGGTATTACACCACAGGAAGTAATTGATAAATATGACGGAATCATTAGACAATCTTTTTTAGATTTTGGAATTTCTTTTGATAATTATTCTAGAACTTCTGCCAAAATTCACCATGAAACAGCTTCAGAGTTTTTCAGAAAACTTTATGATGAAGGTAAATTCATCGAAGAAACAACTGATCAATTGTATGATGAAAAAGCTGATCAGTTTTTGGCCGATCGTTTTGTTACTGGAACTTGCCCAAAGTGTTCAAATCCGGAAGCGTATGGTGACCAATGCGAAAAATGTGGTTCATCTTTAAATGCAACCGACTTAATTAATCCAAAATCTACCATTACTGGCACAACTCCCGTTTTAAAATCAACAAAGCACTGGTTTTTACCATTAAATGAATATTCAGATTTTTTACAAAAATGGATTGTTGAAGGTCATAAAAATGATTGGAAACCAAATGTATACGGACAAGTAAAATCATGGATTGATGGAGGTTTAGAGCCTCGTGCAGTAACTCGTGATTTGGATTGGGGAATTGATGTTCCTGTTGAAGGTGCTG
>CAMLKV010000291.1 GCA_946480635.1 uncultured Flavobacterium sp. | reverse complement strand
CAAACGATGTTTTCGCACAATCATTTTAGCGGAATGTAATCCTTCATCGGTTAATGAAACTCCTTGATATTTTTTATAATTGACAAGATTTTTTTCAGCTAATTTTTTCAACATATCAGTTACCGAAGAAGCTTTGGTTTCTATCTTTTCAGCAATTGCATTGGTACTTATTTCAGCATCAAGCAAGTTGGTTAGATGATATATTGTTTTCAAATAATTTTCTTCAGAAAAAGTCATGGCTTAGTTTTTTACGATAAATAAAGGAATCGAAATTTGGTGGCGCAATTTATCAACAGTTGTTCCAAAAAGCAAATCTTTTAAACCAGTATGCCCATGGGTACCCATTACTAAAATATCGTAAGTTCCTTCATTTATAATTTTAGGGATTGATTTTCCTGGTTTTCCAAAACCTAAAATACTACTTACAATAAATCCTTTATTAAGAAGTATCTCTTCATAATCTTTGAGTAGTTTTTCATCAATTGTAGTCTCACAATCTTCAATGTTATCACCATAGATCATCGCTCCAACTGTTTCTACTATATGTATTAGGGTGTATTTTGCACCTTTTCCACCCAATTCAAAAGCGTGGTTGATGGCTGTTTCATCAGCAGCAGAAAAATCGACTAAAATTGCAATGTTTTTTTTAGAATGTACTTCAGATGTTGTGAATTTTAATTTAAGATTGTGAGGAGAGTGATTCAAGATATCTGTTTTTGCCTTTGAGACAAAAGGTTTGAAAACGATGTAAAGTAGTAATATTAAAAATCCAATAGCCATTGGTACAACAGTGAACCAAAGGATGGTTTGATTTTCTGAAGATTCTAATAAACTTACAATTTCAGAGTATACCAATTTAGCATTTAGTGAAACAATAATCAAAGCAATAATCCATGCAGCAATTTGAGTTGTTCTTGAAATATGGAATCCTTTCATTTTAGTTTTGTCGCTTACAAAGTGAATGAGAGGGATGATAGCAAAACCCAATTGTAAACTTAAAACGACTTGACTAAAAATAAGTAGCTTTCCAGTGACTTGTTCGCCAAAAATTGAAATTACAATAACAGCAGGTACAATTGCAATTAGACGGGTTAAAATTCTTCTTATCCAAGGTTGAATCTTCCATGATAATTTGTCCTGCTAAAGTACCAGTTATGGTAGAACTTTGCCCAGCCGCAATCAAAGCAACAGCAAATAAAATTGGCGCCCACTTGGTTCCTAATAATGGTGCCAATAATTGATGTGCATCTTGTATTTCAGCAACTTCAAAATATCCGTTTTTGTGAAATGTGGCCGCAGCTAAAATCAAAATAGCAGCATTAACAAAAAAGGCCAAGTTTAGCGCTATGGTAGAATCAATGAAATTATATTTCAATGCTTGTTTGATACCGCTTTTACTCCTGTCAAATTTTCTAGTTTGTACCAATGAGGAATGTAAATATAAATTGTGCGGCATAACAGTCGCTCCAATAATTCCAATGGCAATATATAAAGCAGTGTCATTAGGTAGAGAAGGAACTAGTCCAGAGATAATTTTGCCTACTTCGGGTTGAGCAAAAATCATTTCGAAAATAAAAGAAAATCCAATTATGGCAACCAAAGCGATGATGAATGCTTCCATTTTACGTATTCCTTTATTAATTAAGAATAATAGAAGGAAGGTATCAAGGACAGTTATAATAACGCCATTAATAAGTGAAATGTCGAAAAGTAAATTCAATCCAATGGCCATTCCTAAAACTTCAGCAAGGTCACAAGCAGCAATGGCAATTTCGGCTAAAAAATATAAAATATAGTTTACAAATTTTGAATAGGTTTCCCTTGAGGCTTGAGCTAAATCACGTTGCGTTACAATTCCCAAACGAGCACTTAAACTCTGTAAAAGTAAGGCCATGATGTTACTCATCAATAAAACCCAAATCAAAGCATAGCCAAATTGACTCCCACCTGCCAAGTCTGTTGCCCAGTTTCCTGGGTCCATATAACCAACGCTTATTAAATAGGCAGGTCCAAAGAATGCTAATATTTTTCTGAATATAGATGTTTTATTTTGTGTCGATACTGATTCGTGAACTTCTTCTAATGACTTACTCATTTCTTTAGTAATTGATTAAGGCAAATTTAATTAAAATATTTGCTATCTAAAATTTAATTTTTAGCTTTGTCTAAAAATTTATTTAAATATATAAAAATCACAATTGTGAAAAAATTAATCCTTGTTACAATCATTTTAATATGCAACTTTTTGAATGCACAAACTAAAATTAAGGGCAATGTTTCTTCTGATGGAATTTCTTTTGGGGATGTTGAATTGACGCTTGATAAATCAATTAAAATAAAAACTGATATTGATGGTAACTACACTTTTGAAAATGTAAGCGTTGGAAATCATGAGATAATAATTGTGTTTGAAGGATTTCAAACCCAGAAAAAAAGAATTGTTGTTAAAGATACTTCTGAAGTAACGCTAAATTTTGAATTAATCCCTGAAAAAAACTCACAAAAAGATCTTGATGAGGTTGTGGTTACGGGTACATTAAAACCAGTTAGTCGTTTAGAAAGCGCCGTTCCTGTTGAAGTATTTAAGCCCACTTTTTTCAAAAAAAACCCTACAGCAAATATTTTTGAAGCGCTTCAAAATGTAAATGGAGTGCGACCTCAATTAAATTGTAATGTTTGTAACACCGGAGATATTCACATTAATGGATTAGAAGGACCATATACATTAGTTTTAATTGACGGAATGCCAATTGTTAGTGGGCTTTCAACCGTTTATGGACTTTCGGGAATACCAAACTCGTTACTTGAACGAATTGAAGTGGTTAAGGGACCTGCATCGTCATTATATGGTAGCGAAGCAGTTGGAGGATTAATTAATATCATTACAAAAAACCCTAAAAATGCTTCCGCTTTTTCGGTAGATGGATTTTCTACGGGTTGGGGGGAAGTCAATTTAGATTTGGGAGTAAAAACAAATCTTGGAAATACTGCTTCGTTACTAACTGGAATAAATTATTTCAATTACTCGAATCCTATCGATAATAATGATGATAATTTCACTGATGTAACACTTCAGGATAGAATTTCTGTTTTCCAAAAGTGGAATTTCAACAGAAAAAATAAAAAACTATTTTCAATGGCTGGTCGTTATTTCTATGAAGATCGATGGGGGGGTGAAATGCAATGGAATAAAAGTTACCGTGGCGGATCAGAAGTTTATGGGGAAAGTATCTACACAAGCCGTTACGAAATATTAGGAGCTTATGAGCTTCCTGTAAAAGAGAAAATGGTAGCCTCTTTTTCATATACCAGTCATGATCAGAATTCGGTGTATGGAAATATCCCTTATCTGGCAAAGCAAAAAATTGGATTTGGTCAATTAACATGGGACAAAAAAATTAATCGTCACGATTTTCTTTTTGGAACGGCGATACGTTATCAGTTGTATGACGATAATACTCCTGCAACTGTAAAAGAAGAAATAACTTGGATTCCAAGTTTATTTGTGCAGGACGAAATGCATTTGGCAGAGAGACATAGTTTACTTCTAGGTGCGCGTTATGATTACAACAATGCGCACGGGAATATTTTTACTCCACGTCTTGCTTATAAATGGAAAATAAATGACAATAGCATTTTTAGGTTTAACACGGGTACAGG
>CAMLKV010000290.1 GCA_946480635.1 uncultured Flavobacterium sp. | reverse complement strand
CGCGAATTAAGCCTTCTACAGGTAAATGTGCTTTTAAAGCAAAATTTGTAACTGCTGTACCAATTTTAACCAAAGGTTCAGAATCTATTAATTTGAAAAGAAAGTAAGCTCTCTCTAATTCGGTATCACTCTTTAGCGAAAATGCGTTTTGTGTATTGTCAAAAATTTTATTCATCATGTATTGCGTAAATGTTATGCAAATATAAAACACCACACTATTTTATTATAGTATTTTTACTTTATTTTGCGCAACATTTTAATCCTCTTTTGTGAAATGAAATCAATTCAGGCCAATAACTACACAATTCACTTTAATAAAGAAAGCTACACTCATTTAAACAATTATTTAAAGGAGAATAATTTTTCGAAAATTTTCTTTATTGTCGATGAAAACACAAACGAACTTTGCTTACCCAAAATTTTACCATTAATTGAAATCGAAGTTCCTTTTGAAATTATTGAACTTGAACCCGGAGAAGAAAATAAAACTATTGAAACCTGTGCACAAGTATGGAAAGTTTTAATTGAACTTGGCGCAGACAGAAAGAGTTTAATAATTAATGTAGGTGGAGGGGTTATTACGGATATGGGAGGCTTTATTGCTTCAACTTATAAAAGAGGAATTCCTTTCATAAATATACCTACAACTTTATTATCTATGGTCGATGCATCGGTTGGCGGAAAAAATGGTGTTGATTTAGATGGCTTAAAAAACCAAATTGGCACAATAACCAATCCGGCTATGATAATTATTGATACTGCTTTTCTAGAATCATTATCTCAAAGAGAAATGAAATCTGGTTTGGCTGAAATGCTAAAACATGGTTTGATTGCAAAAAAAACGCACTGGGATAAATTCAAAAATTTATCAGAAATAGATTTTGATACTTTTGATGAATTAATTGCAGAGTCTGTTGAAATTAAAAACAATATTGTCACTCAGGACCCAACCGAAAACGGAATTAGAAAAGCGCTTAACTTTGGCCATACATTAGGGCATGCCATAGAAACTTTATTTCTAGAAGATCCAGAAAAAGAAAATTTACTTCATGGTGAAGCTATTGCAGCAGGCATGATTTTAGAAGGTTACATTTCGTTAAAAAAAGGATTGATTACAGCTTCAGAATATTCGGAAATTAAAAATCATTTATTGTCCATTTATGAACCAATCACTTTTGATGAAAATGATAAAATTGACATCATAAATTTGCTTATTCATGACAAAAAAAATGAATACGGAAAGGTTCAGTTTGCTTTACTGGACGGAATAGGAAATATTAAAATAAATCAAACTACTGACAACGAAACAATTATGATGTCTTTTGAAGATTACAACAACTAAAGATTTTTTAAAAATTTGTTTTTATATCAGAAATATAATTTTTTAAATTTGTCCGCATGAATAAACACAATAAATGGAATCAATTTCAAACATTTCAAGAAACTCTTCTTGAAATGAAAAACGCCATTTTAAAAATTGTGACTATCATAAAATGGGAGGCAAACAGTCTTTTTGCAACCAATCAAAAAATTTATAGCGAGTTAGAAATAGAATTTGCAAATATTAGGGTTTGAAAAATTTTGTGTTATTTTTTTTTACTAATTTTAATTACAAATTACTGATAACTAAATGAATACAAAATATTACGACCTTATAAATCAAACATTTTACTTCCCTCAGGAAGAATTCACTCTTAATAAAGATCACTTACAGTTTCATGGAATCGATTTAATGAAATTAGTTGAAGAATATGGTACTCCATTAAAATTCACCTATTTACCTAAGATTTCTGAAAATATTAATAAAGCAAAAATGTGGTTTCGTAATGCTATGGAAAAGCAAGGTTACGAGGCAAAATACTTTTACTGCTACTGCACGAAAAGTTCACATTTTGAATTTATTTTAAACGAAGCTCTAAAAAATAATATTCACATTGAAACTTCTTCTGCATTTGACATAAACATTGTTGAAAAGCTCATGGAAGAAGGAAAAATAAACAAAAACACTTTTGTTGTTTGTAACGGATTTAAGCGTGGGGCTTACATTACAAATATTGCACGCTTAGTAAACAATGGTCACAAGAATACTATTCCAGTTATTGATAACTTTGAGGAATTAGATTTACTTCAAGAAGAAATCGAAGGAAAATTTAAAATTGGTATTCGTATCGCAGCCGAAGAAGATCCTAAATTTGAGTTCTACACATCACGTTTAGGAATTGGTTACAAAGACATTGTTCCTTTTTATAGAAAAAACATCCAGGATAATAAAAAAGTAGAACTTAAAATGCTTCACTTTTTTATTAATGCAGGTATTCGTGACACTGCTTACTACTGGAACGAATTACTAAAATGTATGAAGGTTTACATTGCTTTGAAAAAAGAATGTCCTTCATTAGACAGTTTGAATATAGGTGGTGGTTTCCCAATCAAAAATTCATTAGCTTTTGATTATGATTACCAATACATGGTTGAAGAGATTTTAAATCAAATTAAAATTGCTTGTGACGAAGCAGAAGTACCAGTTCCACATATTTTTACCGAATTTGGATCATTTACAGTTGGTGAAGCTGGAGGAGCTATTTTTCAGGTTTTATATCAAAAAAAGCAAAATGATCGTGAAAACTGGAACATGATTGATTCTTCTTTCATTACAACACTTCCAGATACGTGGGCAATTAATAAGCGTTTTGTAATGATGGCTGTTAATAGGTGGAACGACACATACGAACGTGTACTTTTAGGAGGATTAACATGTGATGGGGATGATTATTACAACTCTGAACAACACATGAATGCCATTTATCTTCCAAAATATAATAAAGAAAAACCTTTATATATTGGTTTCTTTAATACTGGTGCGTATCAAGAAACTATTGGTGGACACGGTGGTTTACACCACTGCATTCTTCCACAACCTAAACACATCTTGATAGATAAAGATAAAAACGGAATTTTTGCACACGAAATTTTTTCTGAAGAACAAAGTGCAGAACAAATTTTAGAGATATTAGGATACAACAAAAAATAATAACTTGCTATATTAGCAAAATACAAACAAAATGAGCAAAGGACCAATTAGTCAATTTATTGAAAAGCATTATCTACATTTTAATGCAGCTGCATTAGTAGATGCTGCAAAAGGCTATGAAGAGCATTTATTGGATAATGGTAAAATGATGATTACTTTAGCAGGTGCCATGAGTACTGCCGAATTAGGAAAATCATTAGCCGAAATGATTCGCCAAGATAAAGTACACATTATATCTTGTACAGGTGCTAACTTAGAAGAAGATATTATGAACCTTGTAGCTCATAATTCATATAAAAGAGTACCTAACTACCGCGATTTATCACCACAAGAAGAATGGGATTTATTAGAAAACCATTACAACCGTGTGACAGATACTTGTATTCCTGAAGAGGAAGCTTTTCGTCGTTTACAACAACATTTATTTGATATTTGGAATAATGCAGATACTAAGGGAGAAAGATATTTCCCTCACGAATTTATGTACCAAATGATTAATTCTGGTGTGTTAGAACAATACTATGAAATTGATCCAAAAGATTCTTGGATGGTAGCAGCAGCAGAAAAGAATTTACCAATTGTAGTTCCTGGATGGGAAGATAGTACTATGGGTAACATTTTTGCATCTTACTGTA
>CAMLKV010000289.1 GCA_946480635.1 uncultured Flavobacterium sp. | reverse complement strand
TTGGGAAGAAGCCGTTCAGGTAGCTTTGTGCTATGGCTGGATAGATTCTACCGTTCGTAAATTGGATGATGACCGACGCAAACAAGCCTTTGGTCCTCGAAAAGATAAAAGTGTTTGGAGCAAAGTCAACAAAACCTATATCGAAAATTTAATTCAAGAAAACTTAATGCATGAAAGCGGTTTACGAAAAATAGAAATCGCAAAACAAAATGGCTCTTGGACTTCATTAGATGCTGTAGAAAATCATGAAATTCCTGATGATTTACAGAAAGCCTTCAATACTAATAAAACAGCTTTCGATAATTACCAAAATTTTAGCACTTCATATCGTAAAAGTTATTTGTACTGGCTCAATCAGGCCAAACGAGAAGAGACAAGAAAAATTAGGATAGAAGAAATTATTAAATTGTGTGAACTCAATATAAAACAGCGATAAACTAAAATATTGTTAATCTGATTTATTATATAAACCTTTTTTCTATTTTTAAGTAAACAAATGAATTGCTATCTAGAATGTATGAAGAGCTAAAATACTGGTATTTAAGAGATCACAAATTGTTCAGAACAT
The DNA here is from genome assembly GCA_946480635.1 of uncultured Flavobacterium sp. The sequence goes on along the minus strand of CAMLKV010000289.1, from coordinate 3,099 downwards.
TAAGCATGTCACAACTTAAACAGTTGTGTATAATTATTGGTTTTAAACAAGCAAAAAAAGGGGAAATAATATATTTCTCTGACTCAGAAACACCAAGAGTCTTTTTACTCAAAAAAGGAAATATAAAAATTGTTTCAGTAGATGAAAATGGTGAAGAAACAATTAAAGACATTATACAAAAAGGTGATTTATTTGGAGAGTTAACTCTCGAACAAGATAAAACTTCTAATGAATTTGCAATGGCACTTACAAATGAAGTATCTATTTGCAGTTTCTTACTTTCTGATTTTGAAAATTTAATGCTAAAATATCCTGATTTAGCTTTAGGCTACACAAAGTTTGTGGGATTAAAATTAAAAAGAATACGAAATAATTATAGCAATTTAATCTCAAAAGATGCTAAAACAAGACTAAAAACCTTTTTATACGATTGGGCAACCAGAGATGCTAAAGAATCTGAGACTTCTGTTACTATAGATAATTATCTGACTCAAAACGATATAGCTCAAATAATTTGTACTTCAAGACCTACAGCTACAAAACTGATTATTGAATTAGAAGAAGAAGGACTTATACAGTATACCAGAAAAGAAATAGTAATTCCAAATATCGATTTGCTTAAATAAAAGTTTATCCATTTGTAATCAAGCTTACAAAATAGATTTTTCACTCAGGTTAATTTTACATCATAATTAAATAACAACCTTATGAAAAATCTATTTTTTACAATCTTACTCTTATCAAGCATAATTAGTTTTGGTCAAAATACTACAAAACGCACCAAACAATTTAATCTAGAATCTACATTAGCCATTCAAGGCTATGACCCTGTTTCTTATTTCAAACTGAACAAAGCAATTAAAGGCAAAAAAGAATTAAGTTATCTGTTTGATGGGGTAACTTATCATTTTGCTACAAAAGAAAACAAAGATGATTTTCAAAAATTACCTCAAAAATATGAACCTCAATATGGTGGTTGGTGTGCTTATGCCATGGGAAGTTCGGGTGATAAAGTAGAGATTAACCCTGAAACTTTTAAAATCATTGATGGCAAGCTGTATCTCTTTTACAATGCTTTTTTTAATAACACCTTAAAATCTTGGAACAAAGACGAAAAAAACCTAAAATCAAAAGCAGATAGTAACTGGAAAAAAATCATAAACTAATGAAAACAATTAATTTACAACTAATATTAAAAATTGTTTTAGCAGTTATTTTGTTGCAAACACTATTTTTCAAATTTACTGCAAGTCCAGAATCGGTTTATATATTTTCAAAATTAAATGCTGAACCCTATGGAAGAATTGGTTCTGGAATTATTGAATTATTTGCTTCTTTTTTCTTATTTTTCAATAGAACAAAGTTCTATGCTTCTGTAACTGTTTTAGGCACAATGTTAGTTGCATTATTGTCGCATATTTTGGTTTTGGGCATTGAAATTATGAATGATGGAGGTACGCTTTTCCTATTAGCATGTATTTGCTTTCTAATAAGTAGCTACTTTGCTTATAGTTATAAGAACGATTTTATAAATGATTTACGCCAATTAAAAAAATAGCCTATGGATTTCTCTTCAATTAAAAATACCCTAATCGAGTTAAAAGATGTGCTCAATCAATTAAACAATGAGACGTTTACAAAACCAATTCCTAGTCTAAGCAATGCGACTATTGGTGAACATACACGTCATATCATTGAATTATATCAAGCGGTACTAACAGCTCATGATACAGGAACTTTAAATTATGATGCAAGACCAAGAAATAAAACAATTCAAGAGAATAAATTTTTTGCTATAACCACTATTGATGAAATTGTAAATACTATTGAAAAAGAAGATAAAAAGCTAATTATGGAGCACAGTGTTTCAAATGTTATAACACGAATTGAAACCAATTACTTTAGGGAGATTTTATATAATTTAGAACACTGCATTCACCATCAAGCGTTAATCAAAGTCGGTTTATTATCTTTTAAAGATGTTTTGTTTGCCGAAACTTTTGGCGTTGCTCCATCAACTTTAGAATTCCGTAAGGCATGTGCACAGTAAGTTTTGTTTATAGCAACGATACAATTATAATAACATCTAACAGAGATGAAAAGGTGGCGCGTCCTAAAGCCATGAATCCAAAAACATATTCCGGAACTTACAAAAAAATGTATTTTCCTAAAGATGCTAAAGCCGGTGGCACCTGGTATGTATTGGATGATTCTGGAAACGTCATCGTTTTATTAAACGGTGCTGCCGAAAAACATGAATTACAAAGTAGTTATCGTAAAAGCCGCGGATTAATTCTTTTAGAAATATTTGATAGTCCCAATTGCATGGCACGATGGGATGCAATCGATTTAAATGACATAGAACCTTTTACACTAGTAGTCTATTTCGAAAAACAATTGTTTCAATGCAGATGGGATGGCAACACAAAACAAACCATCGAGTTAGATGCAAAAGAAAAATACATCTGGTCGTCTTCCACCTTATATCCAGCAGAAGTGCGAAAAGAAAGAGAAATGTTATTTAATGATTTTACGCAATCTAAAGGTACTATTTTACCCGAAGACATGTCCCATTTTCATGAATATACAAAAGATGATGATCCTGAATATGGTCTTGTCATTAACCGAAACAACACCTTAGTAACGTTGAGTATTACGCAAACGGTAATTCATCACAACAAAATAAAATTTACCCATAAAGATTTATTGGAAAACAAAATCCATCAAAACAACTTTTTAATTCTATAATGAGACTTTTTCTACATAAACTTACTAATTGGGAATACTGGCCTTTTCAGGTGGTATATATTCCTATTTATTTTCTTTGGGTCTATTATGCGGTAAAGTCTCGTTCGCTTTTCTTTTTCAATGCGGTAAACCCAACCATTAAAAATGGTGGTTTTTTTAACGAAAGTAAAAAGGACATCTATGATTTAATTCCGCAGGAATTTTATCCTAAAACCCGATTGGTTTCACACCAAGAACAAATAGATATTCCTGAGCTTACATTTCCTTTTATTGTGAAGCCTGATGTAGGTTTACGAGGTTCGGCGGTAAAAAAAATCAATACAATAGACGAACTTCAAACCTATCACAATC
>CAMLKV010000288.1 GCA_946480635.1 uncultured Flavobacterium sp. | reverse complement strand
CTTTTTTCTGCTAAAAGATTCGATATTAGCGATCAAATTGTTAGAGTAATTACTAGAGCCGAAAAACGAGAAGAACTTAGTAACAAAAAACGTAAAGCTCTAGAAGAGAAACAAGAAAAACAGGATGAGATTACTGATAATCCAGCTTTAGCAGAAAGACAAAGGATTCTCGATGAAAAAAAGGCTTTGCGAGAAAAAACAATTGAAGACCGAAGAAATGCTGCTGCTCAAAAGAAAAAAGACTACGAGGAAAAAAGAAAAAAATTACTTGAAGAACGTAGCGAAAAGAAAACTGGCACAACAATTGATTCTACCTCTGCAAAAAAAACAGAAACAGATAAACAATTAGAAAATTTCAATAAAATCGAAAATAAAAAAGCAACTTTAGATTCAATAAAAGCTGTACGTGAAGCTGCAAGACTAAAAACTATCGAAGACAATAAAAAAGCATTTGAAGCAAGAAAAAAAGCTTTAGAAGAGAAAAAGAAAAAAGTGTTGGAAGAAAGAGAAGCAGCGGCAAAAAAAGCTAAAGAAACTAAAAATAATTAACAGAGAACAAAAATTAGAAATTAATTACACTAATACTAAAAATGATGAAACAGATTAAAACTCTACTTATTGCAGCAGTGATGATGTTAGGAGCAAGCCAAATGAATGCGCAAGCAAAGACAGCTCATATTGATGTAAATGATTTATTGTCAAAAATGCCAGAAATGACATCTGCAAAAGCACAGTTAGAAAAATTAAGCAAAACTTTTGATGGCGAATATTCTACAATGGTAACAGAATACCAAACAAAAATGAAAAAGTACGAAGCTGAAGCATCTACTCAAACTGAAGCTGCAAATGAAACTCGTGCAAAAGAAATGCAAGATATGGGACAACGTATCCAACAATATAGAGATTCAGCTCAAAAACAATTGCAAGATAAAGAAATGGAAATTGTTAAACCTATCATGGACAAAGCAAAAGCTGCAATCGTTAAAGTAGCAAAAGCAAAAGGATACCAATATGTGATGGATTCTGCTAGCTTAATTTTAGCTGATGGTCCAAACTTATTTGAAGATGTGAAAAAAGAATTAAAATTCTAATTCTACACAATAATTTTTAAGAAACTGCGCTAAAATTTAGTGCAGTTTTTTTTTACATTTGTTTTATGAGTAGTACAAAACCAATTGGTTTATTTGATTCGGGTATTGGAGGCACTTCAATTTGGAGAGAGATACATAATTTACTTCCACATGAAGATACCATTTATTTAGCTGACAGTAAGAATGCCCCTTACGGAAAAAAAACAAAGCAAGAGATAATAGATCTTTGCGAAAAAAATGTTGATTTCCTTTTAGAGCAAGGCAGCAAGATAATCGTTGTAGCTTGCAATACCGCAACAACAAATGCTATTAAAGAATTAAGAGCTAAATACGATGTCCCTTTTATAGGGATTGAACCAGCAATTAAGCCCGCTGCAAATCTTTCCTCAACTCAAACTATAGGAATCCTAGCTACTAAGGGAACACTTAACAGCGAATTGTTCAACAAACAAGTAGAAAACTTCACTAATGTCAATATTCTTGAACAAGTAGGTTACGGATTAGTGGAATTAATTGAAGGAGGGAAAATAGATTCAGAAGAAATGCGTAATCTTCTTAAAATTTATCTACGCCCCATGGTTAAAGCAAATATTGACTATTTGGTTTTGGGATGTAGTCATTATCCTTATCTAATTCCTGAAATAGAGAAAATAATTCCTAAACATGTTAGAATCATAGACTCTGGTCAAGCAGTTGCAAAACAAACAAAAGCAGTTTTAGAAAAAAACGGATTATTAAACACATTAGAACACAAAACAAAAAACCTGTTTTATGTAAACAGTGATGCTACTGTTCTAAAAAACATACTAGGTTTTAGCGACAATGTCTTTCAAAAAGATTTCTAGAAACACAAGCCTATAATTCTATACAGCTAACTTCCCGCTATCCGCTTTATCTTTTAGAAAAAGATTTTTTCACAAATCTTTCCTAAAAGGATATCGCTTCTATCGGGGTTACTAATCAAGCTTAAAGTTTATTTGAACCAACTCGAATACATTACATAATTGTTAGATATACGATCAATTTCTCCAGCAAAGTCACTTTGATCTATGTCCTTCACTTTTTTAGCTGGTATACCAGCATAAATAGTTCCTGATTCAACTACTGTGTTTTGAGTAACAACTGATCCTGCAGCAATAATAGAATTACTTTCAATCACACAATTGTCCATCACAATAGCTCCCATTCCAATTAAAACATTATCATGAACAGTACATCCATGTACAATTGCATTATGTCCAATGGAAACATTATTACCTATAACAGTTGGATGCTTTTGATAAGTACAATGTATAATTGCGCCATCTTGAATATTGACTTTATTTCCAATTTTAATAAAATTAACATCACCACGCACCACAGCATTAAACCATACACTACATGATTCTCCTAAAGAAACATCACCAACAATAGTTGCATTTTCAGCCACATAACAATCTTCAGGTATTACGGGATACTTTCCGTTTACTTCTTTAATTACCATATAAAAATATAAAAAAATTGTCCCGAGTAAATCGGGACATATATTATTAATTATTAAGAGCTGGACAGTTACAGTCGTATTTTTCTTTCTTACATCCAAAGTCGTAACCCAAAGTAATTTGGTGGAATCCTCCTGTGTCAAATTTAATATCACCCATAACATTAGAATAAGTATAAGCAAACATAAATTTCTTATAATTCACACCTAAAATTGGAGTTATATACTGCAATTTTTGATCTTTAATTTCTGTCCCATCAACATATTGAGCTCCGTCGAAACTTCTTCTATAAGATAGAGCAGCCCAAATTTTACCAAAATCAACAGGCTTATACACTTTCATATTAACATCTAATGCTTTCTCTTTAGTTCTTTCAGTCAATTGGAATAATATTGACGGTTCAAAAAGAAGTTTTCTTGAGTTACCAAAGTTATAACCAAAACTCATTAAATATTTTCTTAAATTATCTGATTCGTATTTAGTATATAAACCTCTACTCTGAAATAAAGCATTTTTAACTGTAACGTGAGCATAAAAATCAAAAACATTATACGAAGCACCAAAATCTACATTTAAATATGAAGAACGTTGCATAACTCCAGCAATGATAGGATCAAAATCATCCTGATCTCTTAAAAATGTTGTTTCATCCAATTGATTTTGTACTAAACCTCCGCTTAAACCAAATGATAACTGATTCAAATCAGTAGTACTTCTCGAAAACATAATGTGATGAGCATAAGTAACCTTAACTCCTTTTTGAGCGTGATAACCATTCTTATCATTGAACAAAATCACACCAATACCTGACTTCCCATCTTGATCAATTGCTCCATTAAAACTTAACGTTTGCAAAGCAGGAGCATCTGAATTTCCAAACCATTGTTGACGTGCTGTTAATCTAACTTTTGAACAATTAGCAGCACCAGCCATTGACGGGTGTAACAAATAATAATTATCAGAAAGGTAATCCGAATATACTGCAATACCTTCTTGTGAAAAAGATAAGTTTGTAACAACCAAACCTAATAAAATTGCTATTTTTTTAAAGTTCATTATTTATCGTTTTAAAGAGAAATGGGATTTAAATTCTTTGTTTTGTCCTTTTTCTT